>CAZYJU010000037.1:0-3010 GCA_964647945.1 uncultured Actinomycetes bacterium
TTATGTGCCGCATCCAAAATGACAGTCGGATCTCTTTGGACGATTTCAAAGCGCCCTGGTGAAGTTGCACTAGCAAAGCCAGCTTTCACTGCCTCGATATCAAGTGGTTGATCTCCAAAGAAAGCTTCGGCTGCCACCAATGCTGCCGCTGCATTTGCCGCCTGATGTTTTCCATGCAGAGGCAAGAAAAGATCTGAATAAACATCTTTTGTTCCGCGAATCGAGATCAATTGACCACCAACTGCAATCTGTCGTGCAATTACCTCATATTCGATTCCTTCGCGGGCAATATCATTCCCTAAACTCATCCCCAATTGCACAGCACGTGCCAATAAGACCTTTGCCGCTGGCGCTTCTTGATTTGAGAGCACTGCAAATGCATCGGGTTTTAAGATTCCCGCTTTTGTTGAGGCGATCTCCTCTAATGAATTACCTAGGTATTCCATATGATCCATACCGATTGGGGTTAGCACCGTAACTGCAGGCTGGATGATATTTGTGGCATCCCATGCCCCACCCATGCCAACTTCGAAAATACCAACATCTACCGGATGCTCTGAGAAAGCAGCCATTGCAAGTGCTGTAACCGCTTCAAAGAATGAGATCGGGTGTGGCAATTTGGAATCTACAAAATCGAAGTATGCAGCGATATCGTTGTAATTAAAGATCAGTTCCGCTGCACCTATTAGTTCGCCATTTATGCAGATCCGCTCTCGGAAATCCTCAAGGTGTGGGCTTGTAAATCTGCCAGTTCTTAAACCATGTGCAAAGAGCAAGGAATCAATAAACCTGGTGGTGGAGGTCTTGCCGTTTGTGCCGCCAATATGAATTGTCGGATATGAAAGTTGCGGAGAACCTAGCGCATCACAGAGTAATGAGATGCGATCAAGCGAGGGCTGAATTCTGGTCTCTGGCCACCGTGCAAGTAGCGCATTTTCTATCGCGGCTAAGCGTTCACGATCTTCGATACTAATCATGATGGCAATGATGCAAGTTGCACTTTGATTCTCTCAATTTCAGAATCACATTTGGCAAGCCGTTCTCTGATTTCTGCAACGACATTCTCTGGCGCTTTGGCCATAAATCCTTCATTGCCTAACTTAGCGGTCGCAGTTGCGCGATCCTTTTCAGCGGTCGCTAGATCTTTAGTTAATCGAGCGCGCTCTGCCGCTACGTCAATTGAGCCAGTTAAATCAAACTCTGCTTTTATATTTCCAATTTCAAGCTTTGCAGATGGTGTAAATGAACCTGGCTCTAGCTTCAACAAGAATTCCGCGCCTGCTACATAAGGTTGGAGTTCGGCAGGTACAACTAAGCGACCTGGAATCTTTTGACTGGTTTTGATTCCTTGATCATTACGGAAGCGTCTAACTTCGGTAATCACATCTTGCAATTGCATGACAATCTTTTCAGCGCTCTTATCGATGCTCTTGGTATCGGCTTTTGGCCACTCGGCAATTACCAAAGATTCTTGGCTAGTTAAGGTAACCCATAACTCTTCGCTAATAAAAGGCATGATTGGATGCATCAGACGCAGTAATTGATCCAAAACATGTCCCAATACTCGTTTGGTGCTTGCGGCATCTCCCTTTTGGAAGGCATCTTTTGAAAGCTCTAGATACCAATCACAGAGATCATCCCACGCAAAGTGATAGATAAGTTCTGATGCTTTTGCGAACTCGTAGCTCTCAAGAAGTTGATCGGCTTCTGCGATGGTCTCGTTTAGTCGACTTAAGATCCAACGATCAATTGCATTAAGAGAATCAAAGGCTGGTAGCGGACCTTCGACAGTTGCGCCATTCATCAATGCAAAACGTGTGGCATTCCAGAGTTTGGTTGCAAAATTACGAGCGCCGCCAATCCACTCTTCAGCTAGAGCTTGGTCTGCGCCTGGGTTTGCACCGCGAGCAAGCGAGAAGCGAAGCGCATCAGATCCATACTTATCCATAAATTCCAAAGGATCGATCACGTTGCCTTTTGATTTGGACATCTTCTTTCCAAACTTATCTCGCACCAAACCATGAAGTGCAATGACATCAAATGGCTGCTTACCATCCATTGCAAATAGTCCAAAGATCATCATGCGCGCGACCCAGAAGAACAAGATGTCATAACCAGTTACTAGAACTGAGTTTGGATAGAACTTCTTCAAATCATCAGTTTGATCTGGCCAACCTAAAGTTGAAAATGGCCAGAGAGCTGATGAGAACCAGGTATCTAAAACATCTTCATCTTGACGCCAACCATCTGGCGCTTTCTCATCCGGGCCGATAACTCTGACTTCATTATTTGGTCCATACCAAACTGGAATCCGATGTCCCCACCAGAGTTGTCTTGAGATGCACCAATCGTGCATATTGTCGACCCATTCAAAGTAACGTGGCTCCATCTCTTTTGGCGAGATCTTAACTTTGCCACTTCTAACTGCATCGCCAGCCATCTTGGCAAGAGGTGCAACTTTCACAAACCACTGCAGAGATAATCTTGGTTCAACGATGGTTTGGCATCTTGAGCAATGTCCGACGCTATGTAGATAAGGGCGCTTCTCCCAACCTAACAAGCCGTCTTTGCGTAGTTGATCTACAACTGCGCGACGCGCTTCAAAGCGATCCATGCCATCAAATTGGGTATTGGTATCTGCCATCACGCCGTGCTCGTTCATGATCACGATCATTGGCACGCCGTGGCGCATTCCCATTTCAAAGTCATTTGGATCATGCGCTGCAGTTACCTTGACTGCGCCAGTTCCGAACTCAGGGTCAACTAATTCATCAGCAATGATTGGGATCATGCGATTTACATAAGGAAGACGGACAGTCTTTCCGATCATATGTTTGTAGCGCTCATCATTTGGATTGACTGCCACTGCCCCATCACCCAACATTGTTTCAGGGCGGGTGGTAGCTACCCAGATCTGATCTTCGCCCTCTGCGCCATAACGAACTTGTACGAATTCGCCTTCAATTTCATGGTAATCAACTTCAATGTCAGATAACGCAGTTAAGCAACG
>CAZYJU010000037.1:3110-7255 GCA_964647945.1 uncultured Actinomycetes bacterium
GGTTTATCTGACTTTGGATTTGCGGTGAAGTAACCAGCATCGAGCCACTTTTTATATAGCGGGGCTTCGATGTCAGCAGGTACAAAACCTGTTGGCAATTCACGCGTCATAGCGAGGTAGTCTACGAGTAAATGTTAATTAGCTAATAATTGGTGAATTACGCGCTCTTCTCTTCGGAGCGCTTTGAACGCTTCGAAGCATCACCGCTTCGCATCACTAGCTTTGGTTGCGCATCATTGGTGATACATGCTTCGGTTACAACTACCTTCTCTACATCTGTTCGACCTGGGATGTCATACATCACGCCAAGTAAGACATGTTCCATAATTGCGCGAAGTCCACGAGCACCAGTTCCGCGCTTTAGCGCTAGCTCAGCGATCGCCGTAAGCGCTTCCGCTTCAAAATCAAGTTCAACGCCATCTAATTCAAAGAGTTTTTGATACTGACGAACTAGCGCATTTTTAGGCTCAGTGAGGATCTTTATCAATGCGGTCTTATCAAGATTTGAAACTGAAGTGATCACTGGAAGTCGTCCAATAAATTCTGGAATCAAACCAAACTTCAATAAATCTTCTGGCATTACCTCAGCGAAAATATCCGCGGCTTCACGATCTTCTGCAGTACGAAGTGGCGCATTAAATCCAACTCCTGACTTTCCGGCGCGGCCTTCAACAATCTTCTCAAGTCCTGCGAAAGCACCGCCGACAATGAAAAGAACATTGGTGGTATCTATCTGAATGAATTCTTGATGTGGGTGCTTACGACCACCTTGTGGCGGAACGGAGGCAACGGTTCCTTCTAGAATCTTTAGTAATGCTTGCTGCACACCTTCGCCAGAAACGTCGCGGGTAATTGATGGATTCTCTGCTTTGCGCGCCACCTTGTCGATCTCATCGATATAGATGATGCCAGTTTCAGCTTTCTTCACATCGTAATCAGCAGCTTGAAGTAACTTTAAAAGAATATTTTCAACATCTTCACCAACGTATCCAGCTTCAGTTAATGCAGTGGCATCAGCAATAGCAAATGGAACATTTAGCATTCTTGCCAAGGTTTGCGCCATCAAAGTTTTACCGCAGCCAGTAGGTCCAAGTAGCAAGATATTGGACTTAGCTAATTCGACTGCACCGTCTCGCTTACCCTCGCCAGATTGCACACGCTTGTAATGGTTATAAACAGCAACTGAGAGCGACTTCTTTGCACGCTCTTGGCCGATCACATAATTATCTAGAAATTCAAAGATTTGATGTGGCTTCGGAAGTTCCTCAAAACCACTGGCACTTGCCTCGGAAAGTTCTTCAACAATGATCTCATTGCAAAGTTCGATGCACTCGTCACAAATGTAAACACCAGGACCCGCGATTAACTTCTTTACCTGCTTCTGGGTTTTGCCACAGAACGAACACTTTAGTAATTCGTTGGCTTCACCAATTCGGGTCATTGCTCGCTCCTAGGGGAAAGTTGCTTGGTCTTACTGGTTAAAGGGTAGAACTTCGAAGTTACTTCTGCTCTGGATTTACGCTGGAATCTTGTTCGCTATTAGAGGAATTACGGGGAGTGGCTAGCTCTTTTACTCCCGGAACCTTATAAACAAGATAATTAATCAGCAGATGAAATCCCGCAGCGAAGATTAAGAAATTCCGTTCGCCAACTAAATCAGTCAATGGCCCAACTAGCGCCATACCAAGTGGCATCAATCCAGCAGATCCCGCATGATCGAGTGCAAAAACTCGTCCCAATTTCTCTTTAGGGATCTCGCGTTGCAATGCAATTGGCCAGAATGCATCCCAAGGTCCAACCGAGGTTCCTGCAATCAAGTAAGCGACAATGATGATGGTTGGATTGATCGGGAAGGCAAGTGCAATTGGGATGATCGCAAAAATCGACCAAATAATTAGCGAGACTTTACCTGGATACTTAGGTTTAAGTTTTAGTGACCAAAGCGCGGAAACAGTTGCGCCAATAGCAAAGGTTGCAAGCGATGCAGCCATAGTTGCATTTGATTCAAATTCTCGCTTAGTGATGATTGGGAGTAAGACTGTCTCTGCCGCAACCACAATCATTAATTGAAATGTTGCCATCAAAATCATTGCGGCAACCCAAGGCATCTCTCTAACGGTCTTGATGCCCTCTTTAAATTCAAAGATAAAGGTTTCGCGATCTTCTACTTGGTTTAGCGTTTCCTCTTTAATTCCACGGAGCAAGATCGCGCCAATTAAGAAAGTCAGGGCTGTCATTAAGAAGGTAAAGCGTGCACCAACTAACGCCACCATAATTCCGCCGATTGCTGGACCAAGGATCTGACCCAATCTGGTGGTTACTCCCCTAAATACATTTGCTTGTTGCAAAACATGATCGGGAACAATCACATTCATAATTGCAGCAGCAGCCGGAGCGCCAAATGCATCTCCGATTCCAATCAAAAAGACAATGAAGGCCATCCAGATTCTTGGTAATTCTGGTGTAGAGACCACAACCAAAACCACAAGCAAAAGCGCACGAGAGATATCAGCTGCCATCATCACATGTTTACGTTTCATGCGATCAGCCCAAACGCCACCTACAAGTGTTAGTAAAGTGCCGCTTAACATGCGGGCTGCAAGGATCAAACCTAAAGTTGTGGCATCGCCACCTGCATCAATAATGACAATTGCAATCGCCATGGGAAATGCGCCGGCACCAAGTGTTACCAACAGATTTGATAACCAAATGCGTCGGAAATTACGGTATGAAAATAACGCCCCAGGTTCGAAATAACTCTTGAGGTTTAGCAAAGCAACTACGACTTAAAGGGAACTTAAGCGGTTGGCTTTGCTTTACGTGAAGTCAGCACTTGATCAATTAGACCGTAATCAACTGCTTCTTGTGCGGTGAGAATCTTGTCGCGTTCGATATCTGCTGAAATCTGCTCTTTGCTCTTAACAGAGTGCTTCTCCAACATAATCTCTAGCAATTCACGCATGCGCAGAATCTCCTTGGCTTGCAATTCGATATCTGAAGCCTGTCCGCCACCTTCTGAATATGGTTGGTGAATCAAGATGCGAGAGTTTGGAAGCGCCATACGTTTTCCTTTGGTGCCACCCGCAAGCAAGATTGCTGCAGCAGATGCTGCCTGTCCTAAACAGATCG
The DNA here is from genome assembly GCA_964647945.1 of uncultured Actinomycetes bacterium. Taxonomy (GTDB): domain Bacteria; phylum Actinomycetota; class Actinomycetes; order Nanopelagicales; family Nanopelagicaceae; genus ZLKRG08. The sequence continues at coordinate 6,240 of CAZYJU010000037.1, forward strand.
TCATGATGTCTGGACGAACGAACTGCATAGTGTCATAAATTGCAGTTAGCGCTGTGAAAGAGCCACCCGGTGAATTGATGTACATCATGATGTCGCGATCAGGATCCATTGATTCAAGAGTCAATAGCTGCGCCATTACGTCGTTTGCTACCGTGTCATCAATTGCTTGGCCCAAGAAGATAATGCGCTCTTCAAATAGTTTTGTATATGGATCTAAGCGCTTAAAACCATATGAGGTCTTTTCTTCGATTGTTGGAAGAACATAACGGTTGTTAATCTCAAAGTTACTCATTATTTCTTTCCGATCTGTGAAGCAAGCTTTACAACGTGATCTACGAAGCCATATTCCTTAGCTTCTTCCGCTGTAAACCAGCGATCACGGTCTGAATCTGCAGTAATAGTGTCAACCTTCTGGCCAGTATGGAAAGCAATCAGTTCTGCCATCTTTCGCTTTGTGAAACCAATCTGCTCTGCCTGAATTCGAATATCTGTTGCAGTACCACCGATACCGCCAGATGGTTGGTGCATCATGATGCGCGCATGCGGAAGCGCATAACGCTTACCTGGCGCACCTGCGCATAACAGGAATTGACCCATTGATGCCGAAAGTCCCATCGCAACAGTTGCAACATCATTAGGAACAAATTGCATGGTGTCATAAATCGCCATACCTGCTGAGATCGAACCACCAGGTGAATTGATGTAGAGGTAGATGTCCTTCTCAGGATCCTCTGCAGAAAGTAGAAGAATCTGGGCTGCGATTGCATTTGCCATCGCATCTTCAACTACAGAGCCCAAGAAAATGATTCGTTCGCGAAGCAAACGGTTGTAAACCTCAGAGTCCAAACCTGCATTCATGGCATTGCCAGTACGCAAAATTGTCTCCGAAGCTGGTATCGGATTTAAGTCCACAAGGAACTCCTCTACTTCTTCTAACCAATTAGTTAGATATTGACGATTTCTATATACGACCCTAACGCGTTGACGCTGAAAATGCTTCCCGAAAGGGGGGAAAT
>CAZYJU010000037.1:7355-8899 GCA_964647945.1 uncultured Actinomycetes bacterium
CGCGGAACCCCGCACTAATTACTGAAGTGATTGCCTTCGGACATCACCAAAGGCAGAACTTCACGAGGAAGCGGGCGGTTTACTTCTCTTCTACTGTTGGCTCAGTCGCACGTTTAGGCGCTAGCGCCTCGAGATCAACCTTCTTGCCGGATTCAGTTACAACCGAAACACGATTCAAGATATTAGCGAGAGCTTTGGCGCGAGCAACCTCAGCGAGCATTTGATTGATGCCTCCAGATTGCGTTACTCGATTAGCGAAATCTTGAGGAGCCATTCCGTATCTTGAAGCAGTTCGCATTACGTATTCGGTAAGTTCGATTTCAGTTACTTCGACTGCTTCGGTCTTTACGACCTCGTCTAATAAGAAGTCCTGCTTAAACATTTGGCGAGTATCACGATCTACTTCTGCGCGGTGTTCGGCATCATCCAAGCGGCCTTCACGCTCTAAATGTGCATGAATCTCTTCTTCAACAATCTTATCTGGCACTGGAATTTCAAGTTCACTAAGTAATTTGTCAACGAGTTTATCGCGAGCCTGTGCACCTTGCTCTAGCGCCTTTACGCGCTCTAAACGCTTTGCAATATCTTCTTTGAGTTCTGCCAAAGTATCGAACTCGGATGCAAGCTTTGCGAAAGCATCATCTAACGCTGGAAGTTCGCGCTCTTTGACTGACTTAACGGTTACTGTGACTGAACCAGTCTCTCCTTCTTGCATACCAAGAAGTGTGGTTTCAAAAACCTTTGATTCGCCAGAATTTAGTCCGACAACAGCTTCGTCTAATCCTTCGACCATGCTATTTGAACCAACTTCGTAAGAGATGTCGTTTGCAGTTCCGCCTTCGACCTCTTCGCCATTTACTTTGGCAACTAAATCAATGCTGACAAAATCGCCTGTCTTTGCAGCGCGTTCGACAATATGCAAGGTTCCAAAGCGAGCGCGCAATGAATCAACCTGCTCATCAATCTCAGCTTGAGTTACCGCAACATCATCAACCTTAATTTCAATTGATGAGAAATCCGGAAGTTTGATCTCTGGGCGAACGTCCACTTCGATGGTGAAATTCAATTTCTCGTTATCTACAAACTCTTTGATATCAACTTCAGGGCGACCAATAACTGCGATCTTGTGTTCGCGTGCAGCTTGGGTATAGAAGTCTGGAAGCGCAGCGTTGATTGCCTCGTCAAGGACTGCACCACGACCAACTCTTTGGTCGATCATTGCAGGAGGAACTTTGCCTTTTCTAAAGCCAGGGATATTCACCTGAGATGCAACCTTCTTATATGCATCTGCAACATGTTCAGACATCTCATTGAATTCAATAGAAATGTCGAAGCGAACACGGGTTGGTGAAAGATTTTCTACTGAGCTTTTCACAAAGTGCTCCTTGGAAATTATTTAACTTATTTTTGGTCGGGGCGGAGGGACTCGAACCCACGATCTTCTGCTCCCAAAGCAGACGCGCTAGCCACTACGCTACGCCCCGTTTCATGCGAGGCAGAAGTCTATGGCAAGAATTGGAAGTTCATAACCAAACCAATTACTC
>CAZYJU010000038.1:0-2432 GCA_964647945.1 uncultured Actinomycetes bacterium
GCTTCATCTAAATCTGGTTCGGCAGATCTACTAGAAGCGCTAGGTGTGGCAATTAATTTAGATGGGAAGTTGGTTGCAGAATGTGTGTCCGAACTTCGCATCGGATTCTGTTTCGCCCCCAATTTCCATCCAGCGATGCGACATGCAGCGCCGGCCCGAAAGGAACTTGGAGTTCCGACGGTCTTTAATATTTTGGGCCCCCTTGCAAACCCAGCCAAACCAAAATCTGCAGCGATCGGTGTAGCAAACGATCGCATGCATCTAGTGATGGCGCAGGTACTTGGCGATCGTGGTGTTGATGGCTTTGTCTTTCGTGGCGATGATGGTCTGGATGAATTGACGCTTACTACCACCACCCAAGTTCTAACCATCGGAAATGGTGAAATCGAATCTGGCCTGATTAATCCACCTGATTTTGGAATTTCATACTCACCGATAGAGAAGCTAGTCGGTGGCGACGCATCTGAAAATGCAAAGATCGCAATCTCTGTTTTTGAGGGTGAAGTTGGCGCACCGCGTGATGCAGTGATCTTAAATTCCGCATCCGCTATTGCTGCATATAACAACGATGCAGAGCTTGATCTTCAGACCAGATTTGCAGAGGGTGTCACAGAGGCCAAAGCTGCGATTGATTCGGGAGCCGCGCTAGATCTTCTAAATCGTTGGGTTAAGCTGACTCAAGCAATAGCTAAATCGTAATTTCCGACTTTATATAGTTGAGAATTTGGTCCAAAAGTAGCCATTGCATATTGACCTTGAAGTTCGACCAATCTAGTTCCTTCGCTATCCAAATAATTTAGAACTAAGCCAACCTCTTCATGATTTACCTGTTGTAGGAATCCATCGGGCGTTACCTGCTCGGCCATCAGTTTCAGTGTTTCAAGTGCATTTGATACTGATGTAGTTGGGCTACTTACATTGGTCGCAGCTAATTTGCCATATTTGATGATCGCAAATTCCCAGTAGTCGCCAGCTGGTTTTGCCACAATCATCTCTGGAATCTGAGTAATCGAATTTAATCGTTCGGTTCTGGCAGCTGCGCGAACTAGATGTGCATATCTGTCCCTAACTTCAATGGCTTCTTCAAACTTCTCGGCAAGGGAGAGTTCGGCCATTTTAAGATTGGAACTCTCAGCAATGGGGCGAAAATCTACTTCCAGGAAATACTTAAATTTCGCCACGATCTCGTTGTAATTAGCAAGCGATTGATTGCCGATACAAGGTGCGCCACATTTATTGATTTCGAAGAGAATGCATGGCGATGCGCTTTTCATACTTCGGTCTGTGATCTTGGGCTTACATTGTCTAAGAGGTAAGTGCTCATGTATTGCTGCCAGCGCTCCTTCAATTGCCAAGCCACCTGAGATTGGGCCTATCGCGCCACTAGGATTTTTGGGAGCACCTTTAGTGATGGTAAGCCGCGGAAAGTTCTCATCAGTTAATTTGATCCAGGCAACTCGTTCGGGAAATCTTGATCTGCGGTTATAACGAGGTTGTGCTCCTTGGATCAGCCTAAGTTCACGGACCGCCGCTTCCAACGCAGTTGGAGTAATGATGCATTCAATACTCTCAGTCAAAGCGATCATCTCGCGGATTCGTTTCCGGGTCTCACCAGCAGTGAAATAGGTACGCACTCTGGATCGTAGATTCTTCGATTTCCCAACATAGAGGGGAGCACCTTTAGCGTCTTTGAAGATGTAGACGCCTGGTGCTGACGGAATATTGTTTGCTAAATGTCTCTTAGCGCTTTGCGCTTTGGTGATTCTATTTGAGAACTCGCGAAGTTCTTCGAGGGTGAAGATTCCGAATGAACCCAACCTCTCAATTAATCCGTGAAAGACAGAGACTGTTGCGCGAACATCATCAAGAGCGCGGTGCGTCGGAGAAGTCTCCGTCTTAAAGAATTGCGACAAGGTGTCCAACTTGTAATTGCGTACTTCATCTTTGGTCAAGACCTGCCGAGCGATTTTTACAGTATCGAGTGATTGATATTTCGGAAAAGTGTAACCAAGGGCGCTTGCCGCCGCTTTTAAGAAACCTAAATCGAAGGCGGCATTGTGAGCAACCAGTACCGTCTCTGATTCAGAACCTAGAAATTCTAGAAGTTGCGGAAAGACTTCATTGATGGAAGGCGCTGGTAAGAGCATCTTTTCAGTGATACCAGTTAAGACTGTAATGAATGGCGGTAAAGGAACGCCAGGATTTACAAGAGTTTGAAATTCTCCAATTACTTTTCCGCCCTGAACTTTCTGCGCACCGATTTCAGTGATGGCATTGATCCCAGGTGATCCACCAGTTGTCTCTAGATCGATGATCACGAAGGTGGTCGCAGATAGATGACGACCTAAATCATCGAAAGTAGATTGCCAAGGTAGGCCGGATTCATTCGCTTCCACAATAAAGCAAGTGTAAATTTAAGCCATGACAAATTC
>CAZYJU010000038.1:2532-8868 GCA_964647945.1 uncultured Actinomycetes bacterium
AGTGGGGCAAATGCAAGGACCGGGATTGTCTTGGTGCATGGATTTACTGGTTCGCCAGCTTCGATGCGCCCATGGGCCCATTTTTTAAATGATCGCGGTTTCACTGTTCGAGTTCCGCGTTTACCTGGGCACGGAACAAAGTGGCAAGATCTAAATGAAGTTAAATGGCAAGAGTGGCCAGATCGCGCAGCTAAAGATGTCGAAGAGCTTTTAACTAAATGTGATCGCGTCTTTATCTTTGCGTTATCTATGGGTGGCGCAACTTCAATTCAAGTGGCACATAGATTTGGCGAAAAGATTGCAGGATTGGTATTCGTAAACCCAATGATCACAATTAAAGGTCCAGCTCAATACTTCATCCCATTAATCTCTAAATTTGTACCAAAGATGAAGGCAGTTGGTGGCGATATTAAGAAGCCTGGAGCGAGCGAATGGTCATACGATGCCTTACCACTTAAGGGAGTGGCAGAACTTAGAAAGTTATTGGCTGATTCCAGAGCCAAGCTGCCTGATATCAAAGCTCCATTCATGATCTTTCACTCCAAAGATGATCATGTGCTTCCGGTCTATAACACTGATATCTATTTAGCCGAGATTGGTTCGAGCCAAAAGCAGAGAATTGAATTAATCAATAGCTACCATGTGGCAACCGTTGACTACGATGCCGACATAATCTTTGAGAATTCTCTTTTGATGCTAAACGGTAACTAGAGTTATTTCCATAGATTTTCTATATCTGGGTCGCGCCGAACTAAGATTTTCCATATTTCATCCGGCTCGAAACCAGCAGATAAGGCTTCATTAATGGTCTTTGAGCCAAGTTCGGTGATTGCGACATCTGAAGCCATGGTCTGAGCATCTGGATATACCTGGCGCATTCGATACCAAAACTCGCTGATTCGCACAGTTTTAAGTCTATGGGATGTCTAATATTCAACTTGTGAAGTCAGTTAAAAAAGATAAGGTCTTTGAATGGTTAGGGGTAGCCACTGCTGTGGTTTATTCCTTATTGGTTGCCTCAAATACTGGTTTTGAATTTCTTGGATTTACTCTGCTCTTGTTAAGTGCATTCTCTATCGGAATCTGGGCATACCTTGGCAAGCATCGGGGAATCTTGTTTCTGCAGTTCTTCTATGCCACCGCCGGAATCATTGGAATGATTCGCTGGTATCAATGAGTTCACTTCAGTTACTAGATTTCATCGCTACTTTCGCCTTTGCATTAGTTGGAGCGCGGGTAGCTGCTTCAAAGAACATGGATTACGGCGGAATCGCTTTTGTGGCGGCGGTTTCTGCGCTATCTGGCGGCACATTGAGAAACCTGTCTTTAAATTTGAAACCAGCTTGGCTGGTTGAGCCTTACCTACTCATTGCGGTTGGTTTAGCAGTAGCCATCACCATCCTCTTTCGAGCTAAAGATGCAGCAAAGAAGTTTGTTCTGATACTTGATTCAATATCTTTAGGAGTTGCGGTTGTCGCGGCAGTCGATCTCTCTATGGAAAAGAATGTTGGAGTAGTTGGCACAGTAGTGCTTGGCGTCTTATCAGCAGTGCTTGGTGGTCTAGTAAGAGATGTGCTCTGCCAGATTCCGCCGATCCTGCTTCACCGCGAAACTATCGGGACTTCATCGTTACTTGGAGCCATCACCTGCGTTGCGCTTTATCAAACCGATTTAGATAGCGCGCTCAGAGCAATAATCAGTGGCACGGTGGTGGTTGTAGTGCGCTTGCTATCCGTCAAATATCGGATCAATCTCCCGAAAATCAAATAATCAAATAATCAAATGTCATGCCAAAAGTTCTCTCAGTAAATATCGCTAAACGAATCCATACCGGCGAATGGACAGGTAGCGAAGGTCGTACAGGGATAGATAAAGAACCTGTTAGTGGGCCAGTTGAGCTTAAGGATAATTGCGTTGCGGGAGATTCAGTTATCGATCGAAAAGCTCATGGAGGCTATGACAAAGCGGTTTATGCCTATTCGATCGAAGATGCAAAATGGTGGGAAGGTGTTATCGGTCGAGAGCTTCGAAATGGCAGCTTCGGTGAGAATTTAACGGTTCAGGGAATCGAACTTAATTCTTCTTTAATAGGTGAGCGCTGGAGCGTCGGTAGTTGCATCCTTGAAGTATCGGAGCCAAGGATTCCTTGTCGAGTTTTTGCAGGTTTCTGGGATCGTCCAACTTTGATTAAAGAATTTACCGATGCTAGGCGTTCAGGCACTTATCTTCGAATTATTGAAGAAGGTAAAGTTTCAGCAGGGGATGAAATCAAAGTAATCTCAAAACCAGATCATGAAATATCAGTTCTAGATATCTTTGAAGCTAAAGCTGGAAACAGAGATAAGATTCAAGAGATCATTAAGGTAAGAGAGCTGTCTGAAAAATATTTAGAGTGGGCCAAGAAAATTGCCATTAACACATGAGAGATCGAATACGCACCGGACTTCCAATATTTCTTGCTTCCATAAATATGAGAGCAGGGCTAGTGCTAATTGGTCCGCTTATACCGATCTTGAAAGTTTATTTTGATTTAAGCAACACCGCTCTGGCTATTCTGGCTGGCATCCCAATGCTCTGTTTTGCTGCAAGTAGTTTGATAATGAATTATGTGGCCAAATTAGGGTCAAGTAACACCATCATCCGAATGGCACTTTTTTCTCTTACGATTGGTTTGATTGCCCGAGCATTTACTGGTCTACCTGGCCTATATATCTTCACTTTTGTCATAGGTATCGCGATTGCGATTATGAATTATGAGATTCCGGTCTGGGTTAAGGAACATGCTGAAAGTTCTGCTGGATTCATGACTGGCGTTTACGTAACCATCATGGGTGTATTCGCAGCAATATCGATCGCCATTACTGTGCCGCTAGCGGAGTTGAATTTTTTGGAGTGGCGGATGTCGATGGTGCCGTGGATGGCATTTGCGATTTTCACAAGCATTTATTGGTGGCAGCAAGTTCCACGTACTCGGGGTATTCAAAGTGCAGAAGTCGTTCATTTCTGGCGTTCCTGGCTCTTTAGGAAAGTAGAGGCTTGGGCGCTGGTACTTTTCTTCGGATTTGAATCGATGACTTTCTATGCAACGGCCACTTGGTTACCAACGCTTTTGACGGAAAAGAATTTCACATTGGCCCAGGCTGCTTTGGCGGTTTCGCTCTCTGGACTCATCGGTTCTCTAGTTGGTCTTACCGCTCCGCATTACATAAGTAAGTTAAACGATCAGAGATTGGTTTTGGCGGCAATTTCTATCTTGAGCGCCATCTCATTCTTCATGATCTCGCTCCAGAGCGGATCAATACTTCTTCTCTGGTTAATTCTTTCAAATGTCGGTATCTCAATTGCATTTCCGATGGCATTGCTGCTATCCAGCACTAAAACAGTTAGCCCAGAAGACACACGAATTTTGTCGACGATGATGCAATCAATCGGTTACATACTCTCAGCATCTGGCCCATTCTTAATGGGAAAAGTCTTCGAAATATCTGCAAGTTGGAATGTGGCCTTAATTGCAGTTGCCGTAGTTTGTATATTGCAGATGTTTATGGCCTTGATAGTGGGTAGGCCTGGCAACATCAAGGTTTAATCAGCTGATGTGCGGTATTTTCGCAGTGCTAGAGGCACAAAAATCAACATGATCACAACTATGTAAAAGAGCGAAGTTATCAATGGATATTCACTTGGGAATGATCCTGCGGTAGCCCCAAACTCATTCTTTAAACCGAATAGATCTCGACAAGCTGCGACCATGGTTGATACGGGATTCCACTCTGCGAAATATTGCAACGCTCTTGGCATGCCAGTTGTTGGAGCAAATGCATTTGAAAGAAAAGTTAGCGGGAAGGTAACCAAGAAGCTGACATTGGATACGGTTCTGGCATCAGTGGCAGATAACCCAACCAAAGCGCCTATCCAGGATAGGGCATAGCCGAAGAAGAGAAGGAATAAGAATCCAAGTCCTATTTCGAATGCGCCAGTCGAAGGTCTCCATCCAACCAAATAGCCAGTTATTCCCATGACTGTTAAAACGACTATATTTAAAAGTGCATCGCCGAGAGTTCGACCAACTATTAATGCAGATTGTGAGATTGGTAGTGATCTGAAGCGATCGATCAAACCTTTCTTCATATCTTCAGCAAGACCGGCAGCGGTGCCAGCTAAAGTAAAGGCAACTGTTTGCACGAAGATGCCAGGCATTAGCAATTGCACATATCCACCTGGCTGTCCGGTATTGATGGATCCACCAAATACATATCTAAATAGCAACACAAACATCACAGGTTGAATAGTTGAGAAAATTAGTACTTCAGGAACGCGGGTAAGTAGACGTAATTGTCTTTGAGTGATCACTGCGGTGTCACGTAACATACTCATTTGTTCTCCTCCGCTTTATGGCCGGTTAATGCAAGGAATACATCATCAAGTGAGGGACGTTTCAAACCTAGATCTAATGGATTAATGCCAACAGCGGTAAGACCATTAATAACTTCGATCAGCGCCGCGGTGCCTGTAGATACTGGGGCGGAGATCGAATTTAGCCCATCATCTAATTTTGGTTTGTTTCCACTAATACGTTCGATGATTTCCATAGCTTTAGAAACATCCTTGGCCGCAACGGTTACTTCTAGATGCTCTCCACCGATTTCACGCTTTAAGTGATCTGAAGTGCCTCGAGCAATTACTTTGCCAGTATCGATCACTGCAATCTCATCTGCCAATTGATCGGCTTCTTCAAGATATTGAGTAGTAAGAAGCAAAGTGGTTCCATCGCTGACCAATTCTTTGATGATGCTCCACATATCTTGTCGACCTCTTGGATCCAAGCCTGTAGTTGGCTCGTCCAAGAAAAGTACTTTCGGCTTAACAATCAATGATGCAGCTAAATCCAAACGTCTTCGCATTCCACCCGAGTAGGTTTTTATGGGTCGTTTTCCCGCATCGGTCAATCCAAATCGCTCCAAGAGTTCATCTGCTCGGTTGATAGCAGATTGATTCGATAGATGATAGAGCTTTCCAAACATCACCAAATTGTCATAACCTGTAAGAATTTCATCTACCGCGGCGTACTGACCGGATAAGCCAATAACTTTTCGAACTTCATCGGGATCCTTGAGCACATCGATGCCGTTAACGACTGCGCGACCAGAATCCGGTCGTAGCAAGGTGGCCAAAATTCGAACGGTAGTGGTTTTACCAGCGCCATTTGGACCAAGAATTCCGAGAACAGTTCCCTGCTCTACATCCAAATTAAGGTCATCAAGAGCTCGAACTTTTCCTTTGTCGTAAGTTTTAATTAAATGCTCCGCAATAACTGCTTTCACTACTTCGGATCCTTTGGTTTGAATTTAATCTCGCTTGCATCTAGTCGATGCGCCTTGAATGAATTAATTGACTCATCGCTAGGGTAGCCGATAGCCATTCCGGTTAGAAGACGATATTGCTTAGGTATCTCAAATTCCTTACGAACTACATCGTCCCAAATATTTACAGCGCCTTGCGCACAGGTACCGAGCCCTCTGGCATGCGCCGAAAGGATTAAATTCTCCATCATCAAACCTGCATCGGAAGCCGCATATATGTGAAGGCTCTTATGAATGTAAATGAACATTTCAACTGGAGCCCCAAAGAATTGATAATTCTTACCCCATTGTTCATTTCGAGCGTTCTTGTCTCCACGCGCAATTCCGAGGTATCCATACAGTTCGCGACCAACTCGTTCTGCGCGTGGTTTTAATTCTGGAACATATGGTTTAACTATCGACCGATTACTAGTAGGAAGACCTTTACGCTTGATTGCAAATTTAAGTTTGTCGAGCAACGAACCATTCATTGCGGTAGATAGCGCTTCCCAGCGATTCAGGAATTCAGCGCTGATTCGATCTCTGGTTTCACCAGTGGCGACAGCTACTTTAAATGGGCGAGTATTAGACCAACTAGGCGCGGTAAGTGCGTCATTTAAAAGTGCATCGATAATTTCAGGGGCCACCGGATCTGGTTTGAAATCTCTAGTGCTACGACGTGATGCTAGAAAATCGGAAAATTCTTTTACGAAGGCTTGGGAATTATTTTTTGGATTTGAGTTAAACATTTGATCCAATCCAAGAGCGCTCTCTTCGAGTTCAGTTATTTGAGATTCAATCTCATTTAGTTTTGTTCATTTAGTTTTGGTGGACGATACTGGGATCGAACCAGTGACCCCTTCCATGTCAAGGAAGTGCTCTACCGCTGAGCCAATCGTCCGGGTCGGGGCAGACGTAAATCTACCGCAGATAAAACCTTTCGAGGTGGAAACGGGATTTGAACCCGTGTAGAGGGATTTGCAGTCCCTTGCCTCGC
>CAZYJU010000039.1:0-8830 GCA_964647945.1 uncultured Actinomycetes bacterium
TCTTTGCCGCCAATTAGATCCATGAAATAACCTTGCCAAGATAGCCAACTTGCAAAGGTGTTTGTGACAAATCCGTAACCAATAAAGGTTGCGATGACCATTACGGAAATTACGCTCCAATTGACTCCGCGATATCTTCCAAATGGGTTGAACAATTCGTCTTCATGGACGCTCTTTCGTAGCAGTACATCGGCCACAAAAATTGCAGACCAGGCAGCAAGTGGCACGCCGATTGTGATAAGGAAACCTTGGAACGGTAGCAAGAAATTATCGCTAATCCAGACTATATAGATGGTTCCGATCAGCATAATCATGGCATCAATACCCGCTGCATAATGTCGCTTGATCGGCACTCCGATTGATACCAAAACCAATCCGGAGGAATAGAGATCGAGAATCGCGCCACCAATTAACCCCAAAATCGCAATTAGCGCGAAGATAAAGAGAAACCAAGTCGGCAGAATGTTGGTAATTGCACCAATGGGGTCAGATGCCACGCTCTCAGACAATTGCTTCGAGCTACCTGCAAGTGCCGCGCCGTAAATCACCATAACAATCGGCGCAAGGGATGCGCCAAAGATCGTCCAACTAACTACATGGCTACTCTTAACATTTTTAGGTAGGTATCTTGAATAGTCTGCTGCTGCATTTACCCAACCAAGACCGATTCCGGTCATACCAAAGATGATTGCCCCAATTAAACTTGCAAAACTTCCAGCCTTTAACGAAGTTAATTCCTGCCAATTAATCTCATTCAAAGTAAGGGCCATATAGATCGCAGTTGCCACCAAGGTAATCAATGAAATCCATTTCTGCATCTGCATGATTACTTTGTACCCAAGAACCCCGCCCATGATTGTTAGGGAAACCGCTACCAAGAAGCCAAGTGAGAGCGAAGCATCTCGACCAAGGCCACCCAAACGATCGAAGATGGTCCCAGTTGCCAAAGTTGCAACTGAAACTAAAACCGTCTCCCATCCAACAAAGACCAAATAGGTAAGAAAGCCTGGTGCAAGATTTCCTTTAACGCCAAAAATTGCCCGGCTTCTGATCATGGTTGGAACGCTTGATTGTTTGCCTGCCAAAGAACTGATGCCTACTAGCGCAAATGAGAGTACCGTTCCTAGAAATGCGGCAATTGTTGCTTGCCAGAAATTAATTCCGAATCCTAGGAAGTAGGCGCCGTAAGAGATTGCCAGCACCGATACATTAGCTCCGCACCAGGGCCAGAAGAGATCGCTCGCTTTTCCGCGACGTTCGCTATCTGCGATCTGGTTGATGCTATTTAATTCAAGCTCAAAGGGCATTATTAAAGTCTAATTGAACTTTATAGAGATTTGCTTGAACTGCCAGCTTTAATCTAAGAAGAAATCCTTGATCAATTCTTTAGTGCCAGGAATGACCGAATAATGCTCAAAGTCAATCACTCCATTTTCACGAAGCACCTCTTCATCTACAAAGAAATTTCCAGTAGTTGTTTTCGAATCACGATTTAGAATCACATACGCCGCATCTGCCATGATGTCTGGAGTACGGCAGAAATTGGTATCAACACCTGGAATCATCTGCAACGCTGCTGTCTTAATTGCAGTTGCTGGCCAGAGCGCGTTAACTGCCACCCCATCGCGTCTAAATTCACCACTCATACCAAGCACGCACATGCTCATCCCGTACTTAGACATCGTGTAAGCAACGTGATTTTTAAACCAACGCTCTTTCATATTTAGTGGTGGCGAGAGCGTCAAGATATGAGGATTATTGCCCTTGCGCAGATGTGGAATCGCAGCTTGCGAAGTCAAAAATGTACCGCGAACATTCACGTCAAACATCAAATCAAAGCGCTTAGCAGGGGTCTCTTCAGTACGGGTTAAGTTGATCGCCGAGGCATTGTTGATCAAAATATCTAAGCCGCCGAACTTTGCCACGGTCTCTTCCATAGAAGCTGCTATCGCATTTTCATCGCGAATATCGGTTATCAAAGGAAGCGCAGTGCCTCCGGCAGCCTCAATCTCCTGCGCAGCGGTATAGATGGTGCCAGGTAGCTTTGGGTTTGGCTCTGATGTCTTCGCAGCGATTGCGATCATCGCACCATCTTTTGCGATGCGTTTTGCGATCTCTAGCCCTATTCCACGAGATCCTCCCGTGATGAATACGCGCTTTCCCGCTAGTGACATTGCGATCTCCTTCTCGTTAGCAATTAACTTTGGTTCTTGCGATTCATAAAATTGATAAATGCACTTCGCGCTTCATCAGATTGCAGAGCTAACGCAAAGATTTCAAATTCAGCCTTCATGACTGCAGCTACCGAGTCATGTGTTTCTGCCTTCATTAGGGCCTTGGTGTTGATTACTGCTTGCGGCGGTTGCTTTGCGATCTTGGCTGCCAATTCATGAGCCTTTTCGTACGGATCGTTTGAAACATAATTAACTAGCCCAATTTGATTTGCATAAGTTGCATCTATCGAATCGCCGGTTAGGAAAAGCTCTGCCGCCCGCTGATGTCCGACTAAACGAGGCAATAAGTAAGAAGAACCCGCTTCTGGAACTAAACCAAGTGAGGTAAAGGGCAGAGCAAATTTAGCGCTCTCTGAAGCCACAACCAGATCGCAATGAAGCAGCATCGTTGTTCCGACACCGATTGCATTTCCTTTTACAGCTGCGATTAAGGGCTTTGAGAAATTATGGATTGAAGATAGAAAGGCAGCCACGGTTGAATCTTGGGAAGTTGGTGGATGCTCTAGGAAATCTGAGATGTCATTGCCAGCGGTGAAGTGATCTCCCTCGCTAGTCAAAATTACCGCGCGGATTGCAAAGTCCTGGTCGGCGCTCTTTAACTCCTCTGCCAATTGACCATACATGCTGCGCGTAAGCGCATTCATCTTCTCAGGGCGATTAAAGGAGATGCTTAAGATTTGGTTCTCTAAAATAGTCAAAATCTCAGCCATGACGAGCATCTTAGAGGCCAAAGCGGTGAGATGATAGGAGTCCTAACACGAGCTCCGGTAGATAAACGGAGATATTAAAAGAGCGAGGTTAGAGCATGGCTTCCGACATTACTATCCAAATTCGAGACCTCACACCCTTTGAGCGATTAGTGCTGGAACTTCTCTGCGAAGGTAAATCAAATGCTGCTATCGCACGAGAATCTGCACATACTGAGAAAGTAATTGAGAACACAGTTAGTCGTGCAGCTAAAGCTTTCGGAATCAGGGGCGATGGTGACACCAATATCCGAGTGCTATTAGCACTTGCATACCGAACCCACTATGGCGATCAAGCTTGGGAGAGATTGCATCTGCCGTGCCAACATTTTGAAATTGGTCCAGATGGACAACCCATCTGCAATCGCCACATCGATTAATTCTGACTCTTAAATCACATTTCGCTAAGTGCTAGCACTCAACTTTTGAGCGCTTTTTGCGAGGTTCTCGGTAAATAATTCAATTGTTCGCAAAATGCGAATTTTAATATTTGATTTAGGAGAGAATCATGAAACGTCGGACATTCGACAAAATCGTGACCACCATGGGTCTTGGTATGACGGTATTCCTATTTGTAGCAGCGGCGCTACTTAACTGGGGATATTCATTCGCAGACAAGAATGTAACCGAAAATCTAGCTGCCCAGAGAATTATGTTTCCAGAGGCAGGTAGTGGATCTTTAGAAGCTTTGGCCGCTGAAGACAAGGTTGTAATTGAGAAGTTTGCAGGTATGCAGTTAACCACTGGCGAGCAGGCAAAGGCTTATGCCGATCATTACATTGGAGCTCACGTAAAAGGCATTGCCGCTGGCAAAACCTATTCTGAGGTAAGTGGAGCAGCACTCGCTGCCAATGCGAAAGCTCAGGCAAATCCAAACGATGCAGCACTCGCTGCTGAAGCTGCAGGGCTAATGGGACAGCGCCAATCATTGTTCATGGGAGAGACTTTAAAGGGACTATTGGGCTACTCATATGCATTCTGGCAGTTAGGTCAGATTGCAAAGATCGCAGCGGGAGTTGCACTGGCAGGTGGCATCTTGATGTTGCTACTTACCATTGCAGGCTATATGCACCTTCGTCGCACTGATGAAAGTGTGACGATTTAGCCCTCTACTCTCCGTGAGGGATAAAGCAAAAGCCCCGATATTTATCGGGGCTTTTGTTATTTCTATTTAACTACTTAATTAACGCTCTAACTTTCCTTGGATGAAGCTCTCTGTCTTCTCTTTAGCAGATTCATCTGTGTACTGGGTCGGAGGGGTCTTCATGAAGTATGAAGATGGTGAAAGTAGTGGTCCGCCAATCTTGCGATCTAGACCCAACTTTGCACAGCGAAGTGCATCGATGATTACTCCGGCAGAGTTTGGTGAATCCCAAACTTCCAACTTATATTCCAAATTCAATGGGACATCGCCGAATGCGCGACCTTCCATACGAACATATGCCCACTTGCGATCATCGAGCCAAGGAATGTAATCAGAAGGTCCGATGTGAACATTCTTCTCACCTAGATCGTAATCAAGCTGTGAAGTAACTGCGTTGGTCTTAGAGATTTTCTTTGATTCAAGACGATCGCGCTCCAACATATTCTTAAAGTCCATGTTTCCACCGACATTTAACTGATAGGTACGATCAACATGCACACCACGATCCTGGAAGAGTTTGGTCATGATGCGGTGAGTGATTGTGGCGCCTACCTGAGATTTGATGTCATCGCCAACGATTGGAAGGCCCGCCTTGGTGAATTTATCGGCCCAAACTGGATCGGATGCGATAAAGACTGGAAGCGCATTTACGAAAGCACAGCCAGCGTCAATTGCGCACTGCGCATAAAACTTTGCAGCCTCTTCTGAACCAACTGGTAGGTAGCAGATAAGGACATCAACTTTATGCGCCTTAAGTGAGGCAACGATATCGATATCTGGCGCTTTTGATTCTTCGATGGTCTCTTTGTAGTAACGACCAAGTCCATCAAGAGTCTTGCCGCGTTCTACAGTCACACCAGATTTCGGCACATTGCAGAACTTGATGGTGTTGTTCTCGGATGCCCAAATAGCATCACTTAAATCTATTCCGACCTTCTTTGCATCGACGTCATATGCAGCGACGAACTTAACATTATTGATGTGGTAGCCACCAACAACCGCATGCATAAGACCAGGAATCTCCTGATCTACCGCTGCGTTTTTGTAATACTCGACGCCTTGAACTAGAGAATTGGCACAGTTGCCAACGCCTACAATGGCGACGCGAATGTCACCAGGAGCAGTATTGATTGTCATATATTTTTCCTATTTACTCTCTATTCGGATCAACTCTTCCAACCAAGCGATCTCTCGCTCAGCTGATTCCAGAGAGTGACGACGCCACTCCTCCAGATACTTATCTAGACCCATGCCATCGCGCTCCAGTTCAGCGCGTAACAATTCGGCCTTCTCCTTGAGGCGACGATGACGCCCCTCAAGAATTCTTATGCGATTGCTCGATGAGGTAGCTCCAAAGAATGCAAAGCGCGCTTCGAAGCCATCGTCATCCCATGAATTTGGATTGACGGCATCGCTTAACTTTGCAAAGCGCTTCTGCCCCGTTTTGGTAATGCTGTAGATGATTCTTGATCTACGAGTGCTCTCATCGATCCGTTCGGAGATCAACCCCGCCTCTAACATTCTGCGAAGTTGCGGGTATAGAACTGAGAATGAGAGCGCTCTAAAGGGTCCATAAATTGCGCTAAGGCGCTTACGGATCTCATATCCGTGAAGCGGCGATTGGCTAAGTAGGCC
The DNA here is from genome assembly GCA_964647945.1 of uncultured Actinomycetes bacterium. Taxonomy (GTDB): domain Bacteria; phylum Actinomycetota; class Actinomycetes; order Nanopelagicales; family Nanopelagicaceae; genus ZLKRG08. The sequence continues at coordinate 5,760 of CAZYJU010000039.1, forward strand.
AAGGAGGGTGAACTCCAAGGTCTCTGCCTTGCTACGCATCTGGCCTCACTCTGCTTGTTAGTTTCTTTCCCGATATATCGTATCGATATATCGGGACGTAATCTAACCCGATATATGTCGAAAGCGGCAAATTGAGCCCAATCCAAGCAATGGCGTGGCGAGTTCCAATGCTTAAATACCCCAATGGTCATCCCATCACGGCTCCTTGAGTACGTGATCGCCGCTTATCTGATCATCTTGGCCCCCGGCCCATCGGTCCTCTTTATCGTCGCCCGCGCCATCGCATGGGGAAAGAAGATCGCCGTGGCCACCGCCGCTGGAAATGTCAGTGGTTCTTTTGTCCTTGCAACTTTAACTGCGCTTGGAATCGGCCCGGTACTTCAGCGAAGCGAAATTGCCTACATCGCAGTGCAGTGGGGTGGCGGACTTTATTTGATGTACCTAGGTTTTGATTCAATTCGAAAGCGTGCAGTGCATGCAGATGCGATGACCGATATCTCCGGTGGCGCACCATCGACATTTAGAACTTGGCGAGAAGGTTTTGTAGTCGGAGTTTTAAATCCAAAAGCAATCGTCTTCTTCGCTGCAGTATGTCCGCAATTTATTGACCGCGATCGTGGCCAAGTAACTTGGCAGCTCTGGTTCTTAGGGTTGATCTTCTGTCTAATCGCTTTGATTAGCGATAGCAGCTGGGGGCTTCTTGCTGGGCAAGCTCGTGATTGGCTGTCATCGGACCGTGGCAGACTTGAGAAACTTCGCTCTGGTGGCGGAGGGGTAATGATTCTTCTAGGTATCTTAATCATCGTACAGGCGGTAACCACGACATGATCAAACCAGCAACACCTACTCGCTCAACCATCAGGCCTTCAGATTTAACTTTTGGGCTCTCTACTTGTCGCAGATGTCTCTGGATCTTTTATTGGTTTAAAGTGCAAGCACCAACTGTCATGCCATTGGTATCGACACTTGCAGATCAACAAGAGAAATTCTTTCAAGGAGCCACACTTCGCGATATTGATCCAACACTTGGCGATGGAAAGATCACCAAATGGGGACAATTTATAAATAGCGCAAAGATCAAAGTAAATGGCGAAGAGACTAGGTGGCGTTTCTACGGAAAATACGATGTTTTAGGCGAGAATTCCGATGGTTCGCTGGCGCTGATAGATTGCAAAGTCAGCGACTCTGATCGTGACAGCGCAGCACATTACGCTCCACAATTAGAGGCTTATGCATTCTCACTTGAAAATCCTGCAGTCGGTGATGGCCAAAGAGTTGATTCGATGGGACTTCTAGTCTGGAATCCAGATCATGCAGAGAGCGATGGGTTTAAAGTAAGACAGAAGTACGTTCCGGTCCCCCGTGATACGGTCCGATTTAATGCACTGGTTGAGGATCTAATTACGATGCTTGAAGGAGATCTGCCTGCAAGCGGGGTTGATTGCCAAACTTGTAAATTCTTAACAGCCAGAAACGCGCTTTAATCTTCCTCTGCGATCTCGCTCTTACGTTTCGAAGCATAGATATCTACATACTCTTGGCCTGACATGCTCTGAATCTTGCGCATGATCTCATCGGTCACATCGCGCAGAGTATTTAAATTAGTTGAATCTCCAGTGAAGTACATTGGTTCGCCAAATTCCATCCGAACTCGTTTGATCTTTGGCATCAATTTTCCAGTTGGCTGAATCTCGTTGGTATTAAACATCGCAACTGGAATCACCGGTGCGCCAGATTCCATGGCCAATCGTGCGATTCCAGTTCGCCCTCTGTACAAGCGACCATCTGGTGAGCGAGTTCCCTCTGGATAAATACCTAAACAATCACCCTCGGCGAGAATCTGTAATCCAGTAAGCAAGGCAGCTTCCGAACGACGACCGCCGCTTCTATCAACTGGTACTTGGCCAAGTGCGATAAAAGTTAATTTCTGAATGAAACCCTTTAGCCCAGGTGAATTGAAATATTCAGCTTTTGCTAAATAGGTAACCTTTCTTGGAACTACCAGTGGCATGAAGATCGAATCGCTAAACGAGAGATGGTTGCTAGCCAAGATGCATGGGCCAGTCGCTGGCACATGTCGTAGCCCCTTCACTTTCGGCCGAAAAGCCAATAATAAAATCGGTGTCAGAAAGGCGCGCAAAGTTCCGTACGGAAGTTTGCTTGGAATCTCTGCCACGCCGCCATTATGCCACCATTAGCCATGAGCATCAGATGGGGAATCCTCGGTACCGGCGGTATCGCGCGTGAATTCGCAGAAGATCTTCTAAATTACACCGAAATGACTGTTGTTGCAGTTGGCTCTCGTACATTAGACGGTGCACAAAAATTCAAAAGCTCTATTTCAAATTCTGATCTCACTGCATTTGGAAGTTATGAAGAATTAATAGCTTCAGATGTTGATGCAGTTTATGTAGCCACACCGCACCAAGTACATGCGGAGAACACTATTTTGGCTCTTAACGGCAAGCGGCCAGTGCTCTGCGAGAAGCCTTTTGCAGTAAATGCAGATCAAGCAAAGGCGATGGCAGCGGCAGCAAGTAATAACCAGCAATTACTAGTCGAAGCAATGTGGACTCGATACCTGCCACATATTCAAAAAATTAGAGAGTTGCTTCCTGAATTAGGCGAGATTCAATTGGTAGAAGCAGATCATGGCCAATCATTGCTACATATCAAGAGATTAACCGATCCAAGTTATGCAGGTGGTGCGTTACTTGATTTAGGTATTTATCCAATCTCCTTTGCATATATGGTTTTAGGTAAACCATCGCAGATCACTGCAAAAGGAGTGGTTAAGAATGGCGTTGATCTACAAACTAGCGCTATCTTCGAATACCCAAATGGTGCACATGCTCTGATTACCACCAATATGGCTGCCAAGAGCCCGACCAAAGCCACGATTGTCGGAACTAAAGCGCGAATTGAATTAGATACCAGTTTCTACCGCCCTACTGATATGCGAATCATCTATAACGATGGACGAGTTACTGAATTTGCAAATGGCTACAAGGGCCATGGACTTCGTGAGCAGGCGATCTACTTTGAAAAGCTTTTGATTCAAGGAAAGAAAG
>CAZYJU010000040.1:0-8829 GCA_964647945.1 uncultured Actinomycetes bacterium
GACCGATTTGTCGATAATCAACCTCGCAAATAGAATTACCCCTCGCGCCTCAAATCGGGTCGCATCAGCATGGAATAGGTAGAAGGCAGGGCTCTTGGCTAAAGAAGGTAGCGCCATCGAAATGGAAGGCGTTGTTGCTGAAGCTCTACCCAATGCAATGTTTCGCGTTGAGTTATCAAATGGACATAAAGTTCTTGCACACATCAGTGGCAAGATGCGAAAGAACTACATTCGCATTCTTCCTGCAGATCGCGTGATTGTAGAGATGAGTCCATACGACCTAACAAAAGGTCGAATCATTTACCGTTACAAGTAACAAAAGTAATTTGTAACTATAAATGATTAAAGAAGGAAAAAGAGAAGGGTCAAACAAATGAAGGTGCAACCAAGCGTTAAGAAGATCTGCGATAAGTGCAAGGTCATCCGCCGCAAAGGTCGCGTCATGGTCATTTGCGAAAACCTTCGCCATAAGCAGCGCCAAGGTTAATTAGTTAATTCGCTTAACGATTAACAATCACGCGTGATGCGACTTGTTATTGACTAATAGTTAACTATTAGAAAATTTCAAGACCTCCGGTCCGATAGGCCGGAGCCAATTTCGACAGGTATCGATTGATATCGGTAGCTATCTGTAGTTATTGGAAGCATCGCGGAGGACCTATCGGGAAACTAGTAAGGAAAATAAATGGCACGTCTTGTCGGTGTTGATCTGCCGCGCGAAAAGCGCCTTGAGGTCGCACTCACCTATATCTTCGGAATGGGGCTAACCCGTTCGAAGGAAACTTTGAAGGCAACCGGAATCTCAGGAGATACCCGCGTTAAAGATCTTCAAGAACCAGAATTAGCAAAGCTTCGTGAATACATCGAAGCAAATTACAAAATCGAAGGTGATCTTCGCCGTGAAATCGCTGGCGATATCCGTCGTAAAGTTGAAATTCAGAGCTACCAAGGTATTCGTCACCGTAAAGGACTTCCAGTTCGCGGTCAGCGCACACATACAAATGCGCGTACTCGCAAGGGTCCACGTGTAGCAATTGCAGGAAAGAAGAAGGTGACTAAGTAATGGCCGCTCCTAAGAAAGCTGCTGCAGCTGCAACTCCAGCTAAGGCTGCAAAAGGCAAGGTAAAGATTCGCAAGAAAGAGAAGAAGAATGTTGCGGCAGGACAGGCTCACATCAAGAGCACCTTCAACAACACCATCGTCTCAATTACAGATCCATCTGGCGCTGTAATTTCATGGGCCTCATCAGGCCAAGTTGGATTTAAGGGTTCACGTAAATCAACACCGTACGCAGCACAGATGGCGGCAGAAGCTGCTGCTCGTCGTGCACAAGAGCATGGTTTGAAGAAAGTGGATGTATTCGTCAAGGGTCCAGGTTCTGGACGCGAGACCGCTATCCGTTCATTGCAGGCAGCAGGACTTGAAGTTGGTTCCATCTCTGATGTGACACCAGCTCCACACAATGGTTGCCGCCCTACCAAGCCTCGTCGCGTATAAAGAAAGGTTTAAGGAGAAAATAAATGGCTCGTTATACCGGTGCAGATTGCAAGCGTTGCCGTCGCGAAAAAGTAAAACTCTTCCTAAAGGGTTCTAAGTGCGATGGACCAAAGTGCCCTATCGAATCTCGTCCATATCCACCAGGACAACATGGTCGCGGTCGCGGCAAGGAATCTGAGTACCTATTACAGATGCGTGAGAAGCAGAAGACTGCACGTATCTATGGCGTACTAGAGAAGCAGTTCCGTTCATATTACGAAGAGGCAAACCGTCGTGCAGGTAAGACTGGTGAGAACCTACTTATCTTGCTTGAGACTCGTTTGGACAACGTCGTCTACCGTGCAGGCTTTGCAAAGAGCCGCGATATGGCGCGCCAATTGGTTCGTCACGGACATTTCCTTGTAAACGGCAAGAAGGTAAACATCCCTTCATATCGCGTTTCACAATTTGATGTGATTGATGTGCTTGAAAAGTCACAAGACTTGACGCCATTTATCGTCGCTAGCGCAGAGTTCGGAGAGAAGAGCGTTCCAGCTTGGATGGAAGTTGTTCCTTCACAGATGCGCATCATCGTTCATGGACTACCAAATCGTTCAGTGATCGATACCCAGGTACAAGAGCAACTAATCGTTGAACTTTACTCAAAGTAATTTTTGCCAGATATTTATTCGAATATTTAGCAGTATTTAAAACTTAAAAAGCAGTAACCCAGAATGGGGATCAAATAGTGGATCCCCTCAAAGGAAAGAGGAGAAAACGTGCTTATTGCACAGCGTCCAACACTTACTGAAGAAGTTCTATCAGAGCATCGCTCACGGTTCATCATCGAACCACTTGAGCCAGGCTTTGGTTACACCCTAGGCAATTCAATGCGCCGTACCCTGCTCTCATCTATCCCAGGTGCCGCAGTTACCAGCATTCGTGTTGCAGGTGCGCTTCATGAGTTCACCACTCTTGAAGGCGTTAAGGAAGACCTGACAGAAGTAGTTTTGAACATCAAGAATTTGGTGCTTTCATCAGATAACGATGAGCCAGCAACCGCTTACATCCGTAAGTCAGGTTCTGGAGTTGTAACTGGCGCAGATGTGGCAGTTCCAGCAGGCGTTGAGGTACATAATCCTGATTTGCACATCGCAACTCTCAATGGAAAAGCAAACCTAGAGATCGAACTAACCATCGAACGTGGACGCGGATATGTAACTGCAGTCCAGAACAAGGCGGTTGGCGCAGAGATCGGACGCATTCCAGTTGATTCAATCTATTCACCAGTTTTGAAGGTAACTTACAAAGTTGAAGCTACTCGTGTTGAGCAGCGCACCGACTTTGATCGCCTAGTTATCGATGTCGAAACTAAGCCATCCATGAAGCCTCGCGATGCAGTTGCATCTGCCGGCCACACCTTGGTTGAGCTATTCGGTTTGGCTCGCGAACTTAATCTCGATGCTGAAGGTATCGATATGGGTCCATCTGTAATGGATGCCGCGCTCGCAGCTGATTTAGCGCTTCCAATCGAAGATCTAGACCTAACCGTACGTTCATATAACTGCTTGAAGCGCGAAGGCATTCACACAGTTGGAGAATTGGTAAATCGCTCAGAGGCTGATCTGCTTGATATCCGTAACTTCGGAAGCAAGTCAATTGACGAAGTTAAGGCGAAGCTAGTTTCAATGGGTCTTTCATTGAAGGATAGCCCAGTCGGATTTGATCCAACCAAGCATGCGAATTACAACGCACACGAGAACGAGTTTGCGGAATAAATAGCGAGTAAGAAAGAAGAAAAAGAAAATGCCAACACCATCAAAAGGCCCACGCCTCGGAAGCGGTCCTGCTCACGAGCGTTTGCTTCTAGCAACACTCGCTGAACAACTATTCCAGCATGGAAAGATCACAACCACTGAGACCAAAGCCAAGCGGCTACGTCCATATGCAGAGAAGTTAATTACTTTCGCAAAGAAAGGTGATTTAGCTGCACGACGTGAGGTATTAGCTAAGATCTCAAATAAATCAGTAGTGCACACGTTGTTTACTGAGATCGGTCCACGAATGAAAGATCGCAATGGCGGCTACACCCGCATCACAAAGATCGGTCCGCGCAAGGGTGACAATGCACCTATGGCAGTGATCGAGGTTTTGTAAAAAACGAATTCCGTCATGAATCAACCCACTCTCAAAGCTGAGAGTGGGTTTTTTCGTGCCAAAATTACTTTGGCATATGACGGAACCAATTTCTTTGGTTGGGGCAAGCAGCGAGATCGCAGAACCGTTCAAGGAGAGATTGAAAACGCTTTAAAGACGCTATATCGCTCTGATTTAGAGACAGTGGTTGCAGGCCGCACGGACGCGGGTGTGCATGCGAGCGGTCAAGTAATACATGTGGATCTTCCAATTGGTGGCGCTTCAGACTTTGGATTCGATTTTGAGGATCTTGGTTATCGCTTAAATCGAATTCTCTCTGATGAGATTCGCATCAAAGAGGTGGTGCGCGCTCCTGAAAACTTTCATGCGAGATTTGGTGCGCTAAGACGCCATTACGTTTACAAGATTCAGGATGGCTCTGGCCTGATCGAGCCAGTTAAGCGACTAGATATCACTCCTTGGTATCGAGAATTAGATCTAACCAAGATGAATAGCGCTGCTGCACTTCTACTTGGAGAACATGATTTCTTTAGCTATGCCAAATTTCGGGAGCATGCAACCACGATACGAAATCTAGAACGATTTGATTTTGTTCGAGATCAAGATGGCTTAATCATCAGCCATATAAGCGCAGATGCATTCTGTTACAACATGGTTCGTGCGTTAATCGGCACTATGGTCTATATCGGCGAAGGCAGATTTCCGGAGAGTTGGGCGAAAGAGATTTTGGAAAGACGCGAGCGCCCATCTGATTCAGTGGTCTTTCCTGCAAAGGGACTTACCTTTATTGGTGTTGAATACCCTGAGGATTCTGAATTAGCAGCCCGAGCAAATAAAGCGATGGCGATCCGAGAATTAAACGATGAAGAGGAAGCTTAATTGGGCCACATAGATGTAAGCGGTGTCGAATTCTCTTTGTCCGATGGTCGAGTCCTTTTAAATGAAGTTTCATTTAGAGTCGGAGATGGCCATAAAGTTGCATTGATTGGACCAAATGGTTCCGGTAAGACCACGTTATTGAAGATGATCGCAGGAGATCTTGAACCTGAAGCAGGTAGCGTGGCTATAACTGGTGGCCTTGGCGTGATGCGCCAGTTCATTGGAAGCGTTCGTGATGACTCAACTGTGCGAGATCTGCTCTTATCAGTTGCGCCTAAACGAATCCGCGATGCAGCCGCCAATTTAAAAGTCACCGAAACGCGGATGTATGAAACTGCCGAAGAGAAAGATCAAATGGCATACGCCGAAGCAATTGTTGAATGGGGCGATGCCGGCGGTTATGACATCGAAGTAATTTGGGATACCTGCTGCACTGAAACTTTAGGTAAACCATTCGAAGAAGTTGCAGAGCGAAAGGTGAATACGCTCTCGGGTGGAGAGCAGAAAAAATTAGTGGTCCGTGCGCTAATGGAAGGACCCGAAGAAACCTTGCTTTTAGATGAGCCTGATAACTACCTTGATGTCCCATCAAAACGCTGGTTAGAGCGCATCATCAAAGAGACTAAGAAGACAGTGCTCTTCGTAAGTCACGATCGCGAATTGCTTGAAGAGGTTTCCACCAAAATTGTGGCGCTCGAGCAGGGACATAATGGAAATACCGCTTGGGTACATGGTGGAAAGTTCTCAACTTGGCATGAGGCGCGTAAGGCTCGCAATGAGAGATTTGCTGAAGTTCTTTTGCGGTGGGAACAAGAACATGCCAGATTAAAAGAGTTGGTGCTTACTCTGCATAACCAAGCTAAATCTTCGCCAGATATGGCAAGCAAGTATCGTGCGATGCAGACTAGGTTACGTAAATTTGAAGAGGTGGGTCCGCCGCCAGCTCCTCCGATCGAACAGAATGTAAGAGTTGGTTTACGAGGTGGACGTACCGGAGTTCGCGCCTTAACTTTCGAAAATTTCGCACTTACCGGACTTACTGAGAGTTTTAATTTCGAAGTCTTTTACGGAGATCGAATCGCAGTTCTTGGAAAGAATGGCTCTGGTAAATCTCACTTCTTGCGCTTGATTGGTGGAGATCAGAGCGTTAAATATTCTGGGGAATTCAAATACGGCGCTCGAGTCGAAGTTGGCTATTTCGCACAGACACATGCGCATCCAGAATTTGAAGAGAAAACCCTCCTTGAGATTCTTTGGGAGGAACATTCGCTACAACTTGGCGCAGCAAAATCTGTACTTGGTAAATATGAAATTGACCAAGCCTCAAATCAGAAATTCTCACAACTATCAGGCGGACAACAGGCGCGTTTTCAAGTGCTATTACTTGAATTAGCAGGTGACACTTTGTTGCTACTTGATGAGCCCACCGACAATTTAGATTTAGCAAGCGCTGAGAGTTTGGAGAATGCCTTAAATCAATATGATGGAACGGTTCTGACAGTCACGCATGATCGCTGGTTCTGCCGTGGCTTCACCAGATTCTTGATTTTCGGGGCAAATGGCCATGTCTATGAAGCCACCGAGCCTGTTTTCGACCACTAGAAAGCTCGTTTTGACCCCCTATGGGCGTAAAAGGTAAAGTTTGCCCTCTGCCCGCAGGGTTTAAGAATTCTGTGGAGCGTAATAAATCAGTGAGTTAGCAGTAATTTAAGGAGTAAGAAGCGTGCGCACATATAGCCCAAAGCCTGGCGATGCTGTCCGTAAATGGCACATCATCGATGCACAGGATGTAGTTCTTGGTCGTTTAGCGACACATGCTGCTGCGCTACTTCGCGGAAAGCATAAGCCAACCTTTGCAGCGCATATGGATATGGGCGATTTCGTTATCGTAATCAATGCAGACAAAGTCTCACTCTCTGGAAATAAGAAGTCTCAGAAGATGGCGCACCGCCACTCTGGATTCCCAGGCGGCTTAACTTCAACTGTCTACGGTGACTTAATGGATAAGTACCCAACCCGTGCAGTTGAGAAGGCAATCAAAGGTATGTTGCCAAAGAACTCAATTGGTCGTGCGCAAGCCACCAAGCTAAAGGTGTATGCAGGTGCAGAGCACCCACATGCATCACAAGCACCAACTCCATATGTATTTGATCAAGTTTCACAAATAGTTAAGAAATAATCAAAGAGATAGTTAAAGAAGAACAGGAATAATAAATGTCAGATCAGAATTTGTTAGAAGACGAGACAGTTCCAACTTCTTACTCTTCATCAACCCCGGCAGCTGCGACCAACCGTCCAGCAGTCAAAGCACCAGGTGCCGGCACCGGTCGTCGTAAAGAGGCAGTTGCTCGCGTTCGCCTAGTTCCAGGTTCTGGTCGTTGGGTTGTTAACGGCAAAGCACTTCCTGACTATTTCCCAAATAAAGTTCACCAGCAACTAGTCTCCGAGCCATTCCGTACCGTTGGCGCAGAGAATCAATACGATGTCTTTGCACGTATTGATGGTGGTGGAGTATCAGGACAAGCAGGTGCACTTCGCCTTGGCGTTGCACGTGCATTAAATGCAATCGATACTGATGCAAATCGTCCAGCGTTAAAGAAAGCTGGATTCTTAACACGTGATGCACGTGTTATCGAGCGTAAGAAGTACGGCCTAAAGAAGGCCCGTAAGCGCTCTCAATACAGCAAGCGTTAATTTCAACTTACTGGTGCGGTTAATGACCGAACGGAAGCGGCTATTCGGTACCGACGGTATTCGAGGGCTTGCTAATCGTGAATTAACCGCAGAACTTGCACTCAACGTTTCTGTCGCAGCTGCACATATCCTTGTCGAGTCTTTAAAAGATCCATCTAGCCAGCGTCCAAAAGCAATTGTGGGTAGCGATTCTCGCGCATCTGGAGAGTTCTTAGAGGCGGCCGTCGTTGCAGGGTTAACTAGCGCAGGCGTTGATGTTTATCGAGTGGGAGTACTTCCAACTCCAGCAATTGCATTTCTAGTTGGTGAAAGTGGCGCAGACTTAGGTGTGATGCTCTCCGCTTCACACAATCCAATGCCAGATAACGGAATCAAGATTTTTGCTCGCGGCGGCGGAAAGTTAGATGATGCAATTGAAGATCAAATCGAAGCGCGCATTGGTGAGCCTTGGCAAAGACCTACAGGTAGAGGCGTGGGTCGAGTAGTCGAAGATAAAGATGCTTCCGAACGTTATTTGAATTATCTGCTTGGCAGCGTAAGTGTGAAATTAAATGGCTTAAAGGTTGTGGTCGATTGTGCAAATGGTGCCGCAAGTTTTGTCGCTCCCGAAGCGCTTCGTCGTGCTGGTGCAGAAGTCATTGCAATCGCAAATCAACCTGATGGCTGGAATATCAACGATGGTGTCGGCTCGACACATTTAAGTTTTCTACAGAATTCTGTAAAACAAAATGGGGCTGATCTTGGTATTGCGCATGATGGTGATGCTGACCGTTGTTTAGCAGTGGATGCAGATGGGAATATTGTTGATGGCGATCAAATTATCGCAATCCTGGCTGCGGGACTCAATGCTAGAAATGAGCTTTCAAAGTCAACAGTAGTAGCCACAGTAATGAGCAACCTTGGATTTTTTAAGGCGATGGAGAGTGCTGGCATCAAAGTAGAAGTTACCTCAGTTGGTGATCGATACGTGCTTGAGAAATTATTAAGTGATGATCTAGTGCTGGGTGGAGAACAATCTGGGCACGTAATCAATCGCAAATTCGCCAATACTGGTGATGGGCTTTTAACTGCACTGCTTCTTCTTCAAGAGATCAAGCGCGCCAACAAGACATTGGCAGAGGCAGCGCAAATTATGCAGAAGTTTCCGCAAGTCTTAATAAATGTGAAGGATGTTGCAAAAGAGAAGTTAGATAGCAACGAAAATATCAAGGCTGCAGTTACCAAATTTGAAACAGAATTAAGTGGCAGTGGGCGGATCTTGCTTCGCGCATCTGGAACCGAGGCATTGGTTAGAGTGATGGTGGAAGCGACCACTGATACGATTGCGTCTAATGTAGCAAAGCAGTTGGCGGATTTAGTTAAGAAGGAACTGGGGTAACTAAAAGTGTGCGGAATTGTGGGATACACGGGGCCACAATCTGCAGCCACACCCTTAATTGAAGGTTTACGCCGACTCGAATATCGCGGTTATGACTCAGCTGGCATCGCACTCGGAACTTCTAACAAGTTATTTGTAGAAAAGCGCGCGGGAAAATTAGCTAACTTAGAGAGCGCTCTTGGCCAAGTTCCTGAAGTTCACTCCGGAATTGGCCACACCAGATGGGCCACACATGGTGGCCCCAC
>CAZYJU010000041.1:0-8672 GCA_964647945.1 uncultured Actinomycetes bacterium
ACTAGTAGCGGAGGCGGGATTTGAACCCACGACACAGCGATTATGAGCCGCTTGCTCTACCAAGCTGAGCTACCCCGCCTTAGATGTATTTCTACATCTTTATTACTTTTTCTTTCGAGCCCCCCACCGGAATCGGACCGGTGACCTTTTCCTTACCATGGAAACGCTCTACCGACTGAGCTAGGGGGGCTGGTCGGGGGCAAGATTACCCGCACATCAAAGATGCGCGAAATCGGCGATTACAAATTGGGATCTAGCGCGATTTTTCCCGTTGTTTCGCGAGCAAGCATCGCTTTATGAGCATCTGCTGCCTTGCTAAGTGGAAATGTCGCACCGATAACTGGTTTTAGCTTTCCAGCCTTTACCAAATCAAATAATTCAGTGATCACATCATTTAATAGCGTTTTACTACCAAAGCAATGCGCTAACCAGAAACCAGTAATTGTTTTGCTACCGCCCATTAATGATGCGGGATTAATTGAAGCACCTGGAGTGCGAGATGCCATTCCGTAAACAATCAAACGGCCAAATGGCGCTAATACATCTAACGAAATATCGGTGGTCTTTCCGCCAACCATCTCTAATACCAAATCAACTGGTTTACCACCGTTTGCAGCCAAAAGATTCTCTTTCAAATTATCAGTATTCGCATCGATCACGACATCTGCACCTAAAGATTTTGCTAATTCTTTCTTCTCATCACTTGAGGTTACTGCGATTACCTTTGCGCCCCAAAGCTTTGCCAATTGAATTGCAATCGTGCCGACGCCACCAGCTGCTGCATGCACTACGACGCTCTCGCCAGCTTTTACATGGCCCACGGTTTTCAAGATATGCCAAGCAGTACTTCCTTGCACCAACATGCATAGCGCTTGATTATCAGTGACGCCATCTGGAATCTCAATTAAAGCGCGCTTACTAGCAATTGCCTTCTGTGCATAACCACCACTTGCAACTGGTGCTAAGACTCTCTTGCCATCTGCAATTCCAGTAACTTCAATTCCTGGAACTAACGGCAGAGTCTGTGCAGATAGATAAGAATTCTCAGTTTGGTGTGTATCCGCATAATTAATTCCGATTGAGGTCACATCGATCACAATTTCATCTTTTCCTGCAATTGGATCTAGTTTTGGATCTGGAAGATCCAAGTACTGCATTACCTCTGGGCCACCAAATTTAGTTATCTGGATTGCTTTCATGAGTTCTGATTAGCCTTTTTAGCACGTGATGCGGAACGTGCTCGTTCACCTTGATCGAGAATGACCTTGCGAATTCGTACAACTGCTGGAGTTACCTCAACACACTCATCTTCAGCGCAGAATTCCAGCGCGCCTTCCATATTCAATCGCTTCGGTGGAATCAGTTTCTCGGCTTCATCGCTTCCAGATGCACGCATATTGGTGAGCTTCTTTTCACGGACTGAATTAACGTCCATGTCATCAGCGCGTGAATTCTCGCCAATCACCATACCTTCATAAACTTCCATACCTGGTTCGATAAAAATCGTTCCGCGTTCTTGGATTGCGGCAATCGCATAAGAGGTAGCAATGCCACGACGATCTGCAACCAAAGATCCGGTAGGTCTAGTGCGTAGTTCGCCATGCCATGGTTCGTAACCATCAAATACATGGTGAAGTAATCCAGTTCCACGAGTTTCAGTTAAGAACTCAGTACGGAATCCAATAAGGCCGCGAGATGGCACACGCCAATCAAGGCGAATCCATCCGGTTCCGTGATTAACCATCTGCTCCATGCGACCTTTACGTAGAGCCATTAATTGTGTGATCACACCTAAATACTCTTCAGGTGCATCGATAGTCAGTCGCTCCATAGGTTCATTTAATTTTCCATCAATCATCTTGGTAACTACCTGCGGCTTGCCAACCGTCAATTCGAAACCTTCGCGCTTCATGATCTCAACCAAGACCGCAAGCTGTAGTTCTCCGCGACCTTGCACTTCCCATGCATCTGGGCGATCGGTGTTGAAAACACGCAATGAAACATTACCAATTAACTCTTTATCTAGGCGATCCTTAACTTGGCGCGCAGTTAATAACTTGCCTGATTGACCGGCAAGCGGCGAAGTATTGATACCAATTGTCATCGAAATTGATGGATCATCAACTGTGATTAAAGGCAATGGATATGAATTTTCAGCATCTGCCAAAGTCTCACCCAAAGTAATAGTTTCGATACCTGCGATCGCAATGATGTCGCCAGGCCCTGCTTTTTCTGCAGGTACACGTTCAAGCGCTTCAGTCATCAATAGCTCTGAGATCTTTACCTTTTGAATCGAACCATCGGTTTTAATCCAAGAAACTGTTTGGCCTTTAGAGATTTCACCTTCATGCACACGGCAGAGCGCTAAACGTCCAAGGTATGGAGATGAATCTAGGTTTGTGACGTGAGCTTGCAGCGGTGCACCTTCATGATATCTAGGCGCTGGAATTGTGTTGTAGATAGTTTCAAAGAGCACATCTAAATTCTCTTTGTCGGGCAACCCACCATTATCTGGGCGGTTTAGAGATGCACGACCTGCTTTTGCAGATGCATAGACCACTGGAAATTCGATTTGATCTTCAGTTGCATCTAAATCTAAGAACAATTCATAAGCTTCATCGACAACTTCTGCAATTCGAGAATCTGGACGATCTACTTTGTTAATAACCAGAATTACTGGCAGATTCTTAGAAAGCGCTTTACGCAATACGAAACGAGTCTGCGGCAATGGACCTTCGGATGCATCCACTAAAAGAATCACGCCATCGACCATTTCAAGTCCACGTTCAACTTCGCCACCAAAATCTGCGTGGCCCGGAGTATCAATAATGTTGATTACCTTTTCACCACGTTTTACTGCAGTGTTCTTGGCAAGGATGGTGATGCCCTTTTCGCGTTCAAGGTCCATCGAATCCATCATTCGATCTTGGCCCTCTTCTTGCTTCTTATGGGCTGCGAATGCACCTGATTGCCATAACATCGCATCGACCAGCGTGGTCTTGCCATGGTCTACGTGCGCGATGATCGCGACATTTCTAATTGAGTCGCGGCTCTTTACTGGTAGCGCTTTTAAGTGCTCTTGTTTAAATATTTTAGACATTAAATCGAAACTCCACAACGTCGCCATCTTGCATTACATAGTCTTTGCCTTCCATGCGCACTTTGCCATGTTCTTTGGCTGCTTGCATGGTTCCGAACTCCACCAAATCTGCAAAATGAACTACTTCTGCTTTGATGAAACCTTTTTGAAAATCGGTGTGAATTACACCGGCTGCAACTGGTGCAGTATCGCCTTTATGAATTGTCCAAGCGCGCGCCTCTTTTGGCCCCGCAGTTAGATAAGTTTGTAAACCTAAAGTGTTAAATCCAACTCGAGCAAGAGTTGCTAGGCCTGGTTCTTTTAAACCAATTGATTCGAGAAGTTCTTGTGCATCTTCATCTGGAAGCTCGGCAAGTTCTGCTTCCGTCTTGGCATCCAAGAAAATTGCTTCTGATGGCGCAACTAATGCTTGCAATTTTTTACGTAGCTCTGAGTCATTTAACTCTGCGGCATCAACATTGAATACATATAGAAAAGGCTTTGCAGTCAGCAGATGAATCTCTTTTAAAAGTTCCAAATCCAAATCAGCTGAAGAGATTGGCTTTCCTGATTCCAAAACTGCATTGGCTTTTTTGAGTTCTTCAAGTAGCGCTGCCTTCTCTTTATT
Organism: uncultured Actinomycetes bacterium; assembly: GCA_964647945.1. GTDB lineage: Bacteria > Actinomycetota > Actinomycetes > Nanopelagicales > Nanopelagicaceae > ZLKRG08. Next base: position 3,708 of record CAZYJU010000041.1, read on the forward strand.
CTGGCGCGCCTCTTTTTCAATACGTGGCAGCGCCTTTTCAATTGATTGCAGATCTGCGAGCGCTAATTCGGTATTAATGGTTTCGATATCGCTTGCTGGATCAACGCGGCCATCAACGTGCACCACATCACCATCGTTAAAGACTCGAATTACTTGGCAGATGGCATCGGTCTCGCGGATATTTGCTAAGAACTTATTGCCAAGGCCCGCACCTTCAGATGCGCCTTTTACGATACCTGCGATATCTACAAATGAAACTGTGGCTGGCAAGATCTCTTGCGAACCGAAGATTTCGGCTAAAACTTTTAAGCGCTCATCTGGCACGCCAACGACTCCGACATTTGGTTCGATGGTGGCAAAGGGATAGTTGGCTGCAAGCACATTATTTTTGGTGAGCGCATTAAATAAGGTGGATTTTCCGACATTTGGAAGTCCCACGATTCCGATAGATAGGCTCACAAGGAGTAGAGCCTACGGGGAAATGTCAGTGGCTCTTGCCATGATTGCCCCATGCAGACGGAATTCACATTAATTGTTGGTCTATTAGTTTGCCTATTAATAGGAGTAGCGCTTGGCTTTCTGCTTTCCAAGTCTCGTCAGCAGCAGCCAGATAGCACTACCCCCGAAACTGCAGTAATCAATTCCACCATCAACTCACTTAAAGAGAAGATTGAAAAGCTCGAAGCAGATGGCAGGCGCATCGAAGTAAGTCGCGCAGAGATGGATACCAAATTATTTGGCCAACTTAGCAATCTCAGCCAAATCCACGAACAAGGTGTCAAAGAGACTCAGAAATTGGCAGGCGCTCTTGGCTCTTCCCAAACTCGCGGTAAATATGGTGAAGCGCAGTTAGAGAACATCCTGCGTTTTGCTGGACTTAAGGAGGGCATTGATTTTGAGATTCAGACTTCACTTGCTGATCAATCTGGTATCCCAGATGTCATCGTTCATATGGCTGAAAAATTAGATTTATATATTGATTCAAAATTCCCTTATGCCCGCTACTTTGAGGCGATCAATACCGAAGATGCTGAAAGTAGAAAAGCTTTGATGTTGGCGCACGCTAATGATCTTTTAGGTCATGTAGATACGCTCTCAAAGCGCAAATACGATAGCTCCAAAACCAGCGCTAATTTTGTGGTGCTCTTTGCGCCATTCGAATCGATTCTTGCTGAGGCTTTGATTGCAAAACCCACGCTTCTGGAATCTGCTTTTGAAAAGCGAGTGGTAATCGCTACCCCTTCTACATTGCTTGGCATGTTGCGCACTGTGAAATTAGGAATTGACCGAAGCGCACTTGCGACTAGCGCCGAAGAGATCCGAGATATTGCAACTAAATTAGTCGCTAAGTTGGTGACTAATTACGAACATATCTCAACTGTTAGTAAGCGTCTAAATAGCACGGTGACTGCATTCAATTCATTAGTCGGCAACGTCGAATCCACCGTGACTGCGCCAGTCAAGGCGATGATCGAGAAAGGCATCACCAACGAAGCCTTGCCAGAGCTTCCTACCGTAGATACCAGAGCGCGTGACTTAAATGGCTTGGATTCGACTGATACCACTCACGCGATTAAAGTTGAATCCGAACGTAAGGAGCAGGATTGATGGATCTAAATAAGATCAAGTTAAAGAAGGAAGGCGTTGCTACTTTGCAAACTTTCTTTATCTTTATCTTTGCATCTTTAGAACATCTAATCCGCCAAAGCTATGGAATCGTGACAGGCTTAATTGTTCTTGCTGTCGCGGTGCTCGGTAATCGGTTCGGTCGCGCTGGCGTCTCATACGTTGCAGCGGTAACTCCACCACTTGCATTTGGTGCAACAGCATTGCTCTGGTCGCTATTTGCTTACAACATTCATATCACCAAAGTTGCAGTTGATTTGATCGGATCATTAGCTTCGATCGCACCTTGGATGATTCTTGGTGCGATTTATGGTTGGTATACCTTCTTTAATCAAAGAGCTAAAACTAAAGTTGCCACCGCCAGAAGCCGCGTCTGAAACTTAAACTTTCTTTAAATCCTTCCTTAATTCGCGTGGTAATTGGAATAGCAGAGTCTCTTCTTTTGCAGTAACTGTCTCAACTTGGCCAAAACCATGCTCGGCTAACCATTTCAGAAGATCTTCAACCAATAACTCAGGTACGGAAGCGCCACTTGAGACACCAACAGTCTTTACGCCTGCCAACCACTCTGGATTAGCTTCCGCTGCATAATCAATTAAGTAGGCGTGCTTTGCCCCATACTCCAGGGCAACCTCTACTAATCGAACCGAGTTGGATGAATTCTTTGAACCAACCACTAGAACTAATTCGCAATTTGGCGCAATCTGTTTCATGGCTTCTTGACGATTTTGGGTGGCATAACAGATGTCATCTGAAGGTGGATCGATAATCTCTGGGAATCTCTTCTTTAGCTCTGCAACTGTCTCCATGGTCTCATCAACGCTTAAAGTGGTTTGCGATAACCAAGCTAATTTCTTGCCAGGTTTTGGTTGCACGGTGCGCGCCATCTCAACGCCCTCAATTACCGTTACTCGACCAGGTGCTTCACCTGCGGTGCCTTCGACCTCTTCATGTCCATCATGTCCGATCATGATGATCTCTAAATCTTCCGCGGCATAACGCTTTGCTTCGTTGTGAACTTTAGTAACTAATGGACAGGTGGCATCGATAGTCTTTAAGTTTCTTGCTGCCGAATCTGAATGCACTTGAGGAGATACTCCGTGTGCACTGAATACGACGGTTGCGCCTTCTGGGATTTCGTTGACTTCTTCTACGAAAATTGCGCCTTGTCTCTCAAGCGATTCGACTACATATTTATTATGAACAATCTGCTTGCGCACATAAACCGGTGCACCATAAAGTTCTAGCGATTTCTGAACGGTTACCACAGCGCGATCAACACCAGCGCAATAGCCTCTTGGCGCAGCTAATAAGACTCTCTTGGTTTCCGTAGTCATGTTGGCTCATTGTATTAGGCTCATCCTCATGCTGGAAAATTCAGAGGAGCAGCCCGCACCGGTTCGCGTAATCTCCGAATTAATCAAGGAATATATCGATGCACTAGGTCCAATTTGGATCGAAGGTGAGCTTTCTCAAATAAATTCACGGAAAGATTTCACATATATGGTGCTACGCGATTCCAGCGTTGATATGAGCATCGCAGTCGCATGTCCATCCGGAATCTTCAAGCGCAATAGCATCAACGAAAATGCGCGGGTAAAGATCTACGCAAAACCATCTTGGTATACAAAGAATGGTTCAGTCTCTTTCTGGGTCCGTGAGATCAAAGAGGTCGGAGTCGGAGAGTTACTTCTTCGCCTTGAGATGCTCAAGAATCTATTGGCTGCCGAAGGACTATTTGATGCTAAATGGAAGCAACCACTTCCATTACTTCCAAATAAAGTTGGCTTGATTTGTGGTCGCAATAGCGATGCAGAAAAAGATGTCTTAGAAAATGCAAAACGTCGTTGGCCTGCGGTGCAATTTGAATTACGTGAAGTCGCCGTGCAAGGCGCTGCAGCGGTGATCGAAGTTAGCGCTGCGCTAAAAGAGCTAGAGGCAGATCCAGATGTAGATGTAATCATCATTACTCGTGGTGGTGGATCTTTTGAAGATCTATTGCCATTTAGCGATGAGGGGCTAGTTCGACTCGCGGCATCCTGCAAGACCCCAATAGTTAGCGCAATCGGACACGAGAAAGATTCGCCGCTACTTGATTTAGTTGCCGACTACCGCGCATCCACCCCTACCGATGCAGGTAAAAAGGTGGTTCCAGATCTAAACGAAGAGCTGCAATTGATCTCGTCGCTTCGAAATCGAGCGCTACATACATTGAATATGCGTTTAGACCGTGAATTCGATCGAATCAAATCACTATTTGATCGCCGAATCGCATTTGTACATCGCATCAAGCGCACCGAAGAGGATCTACATCATTTGCTCGCCCGCGTCCGTTCGCTCTCACCACAATCAACTCTCGAGCGTGGCTATGCGGTAGTTCAACGAAGCGATGGCCAAGCAGTACGAAAGACCAGCGATGTCTCTGCAGGTGACAAAGTTCGCATTCGTCTAGCAAGCGGACAATTACCTGCCGTTATTGAGAAAGAGTAAATTACATACATGGCCAGCAAAATTTCTTACGAAGAGGCTCGAGAAGAGTTATCTAAAATCGTTGAGCAACTTGAATCTGGCAAAGCTACATTAGAAGAGTCCTTAAAGCTTTGGGAGCGAGGCGAAGAGCTCGCCAAAATCTGCCAAGAGTGGCTAGATGGCGTTAAACAGAAATTGGCAAAACCTGATGCCATTTAATTACGAAGATCTCTTGCCAGTTGGTGCCGATCAAACCAAATATCGATTACTTACTACCGAAGGCGTAAAGGTAGTAAAACATGGCGATTTAGAGTTCCTTGAGGTTGCACCTGAGACTCTCACCAAATTAACCGAAGTTGCAATTCACGATATCAATCACTACTTAAGAAGCGCGCACTTACAGCAGCTTGCTAACATTTTGAAAGATCCAGAGAGCTCCCCTAACGATCGATTCGTGGCCTTAGATTTATTAAAGAATGCCAACATCTCTGCAGGTGGCGTGCTTCCGATGTGCCAAGACACTGGCACTGCGCTAGTAATGGGCAAGAAGGGTCAGTACGTACTGACTTCAGGTAAGGATGAGCGCTCTATCTCTGAGGGCGTTTACAACGCATACACCAATTTAAATCTGCGCTATTCACAGATGGCACCGGTAAATATGTGGGATGAGAAGAACACCGGCAACAATCTGCCCGCTCAAGTTGAGATCTATGCAGACTCTGATCACCAAGACGAATACAACTTCCTCTTCATCGCCAAAGGCGGCGGTAGCGCAAATAAATCCTTCCTCTATCAAGAGACTAAAGCAGTCTTAAATAAAGATGCTTTCTATCCTTGGTTAGAAGAGAAACTACGTTCGCTCGGAACTGC
>CAZYJU010000042.1:0-6190 GCA_964647945.1 uncultured Actinomycetes bacterium
TCCAGCCATTTTTGATATTGGCAATCGTGCTTCTTGCAAAAGTTGCTTACGAATATAACCAGCGTTTTAAATACTTGATTGCCTTATTTGTAATAATAATCGCAATTAATTTCATCTATTTTCTACCGATATTTACGGGACAAATCACCACTTACGACGCTTGGTTTGCGCGCATGTGGTGGAACTCGTGGATTTAGTCGTTTACAGCTTTATTGCGCTTCTGTGCAGTCTCTTCTGCTAATTGTTGATCAAATACTTCGTCAGCACTTGGTGCCGCAGCTGCGAGCGCAGCTCGCTCAAGTCGCTCCTGTTCCTCGCTCCAAGCACCTGGTGAAGTTAGATCAATAACTCGTCGCGGTGTAACTGCTTTTGGAGCATTTACATAAGTAGGTGTTGGTACTGAACTTGGTGTCCAAGAGTTACGAGTTGCCGCAGTTCCTTGTGGCAATAACACCACTCCAGTGATCTCACGCTCAGCAAGTGGCACCCATAGTTCTTGTTCATTCTTGGGAGAAATTACTTCAGAGAGATTTATATGTGAGATGCCTTGAGTCTGACGTTGCAGATTCTCAATGCGTCGCTTTTGAATGCGTTCGCGATTTATTGTGCGTCGAGTGTGTGCCAGGTAAACAACGAAACCTGAGATTGGAATTGCGATATATGCCAGATGTAATAAATTCATAGCTGCACCCACACTTGTTGCAATTAAGGTAGATAAAATAATTAAGAAGAGAATTCTTCGTCTAAGTAGAGCTTGTGATCGTTTGTACGGTTCATCTAAATCTGTATGAATAGCCATTGAGTAAACACTCTGGGCATCACCAGCCACAACTCTTAGTGCACTCTTATAGCGTTCAACAGATTTTCCAGAGAACTCATCATGTGTATGTATCCAGCGAGGCAAAAAGTAAGCAACCCACATTCCGATGATTGCTAAATAGATAATTGCCGAGGCCATGATGGCCAAAGATTAGTATCGTAAATGTCCGATTTCGGGTATTTACACCCTACTTGATAGCAATATTTTCGCGAACAAAGCAGTGGTGATCGCGCCATGCCCCATCGATATGTAAGTAGTTTGGCCGTAGCCCTTCAAATAAATAGCCACATTTCTCTGCGACCTTTATTGAGGCTTCGTTCTCTGGCCGAATATTGATTTCGATTCGGTGTAGTTCTAACTCTGAGAATGCGAAGTCTGTGACCATATTTACCGCCATCGTCATGTATCCACGGTTCGCATGACTTTGATCAATCCAATAGCCAATGTGCCCTCCGCGGAGCGCTCCATAAATGATTCCACTTAAATTTATCTGGCCAATCAAATTTGGCCCCTTAAATATTCCAAATGAAAAGCCTCGTCCCGCTTTAGATTCGATTCGGTTACTTCGAACCATCCGGCCAAAACTCATAGCTACCGAACCTAGGCCCCTAGGGGTTGTGGCCTCCCACTTTTTAAGCCACTCACGATTATCGGCTCGGACTCTATTCCATTGCCGCCGATCAGAATAAGAAAAAGGGCGCAACAAGATTTCGCCATTGCTAAGTTCAATCATTTTATTCTTGGCAAAACAATTGTTACTACCGAATCTCCCGCCCTTAACTTTTCGCCAGGGTTGACTGAAACCATGGCATTTGCATTTGCCAAACTTACGAAATCTTCCTGTTCTGAAAATATGGCCACTGAGGAGTTGTCTTCACTAATTTGTGCCAAAAGATAATTACGACTTTCGCTGCCGTCTTGATAGTCGCGTTCGAGTTTGGCTTTTACTGAAGGACAGTAAATCTCGCGAGCTCCCAGCATGGTTCTGATCATTGGTCGTACAAATAATTGCATCGCTACATAGGCCGCAATGGGGTCTCCCGGCAATGTTATGACTGGAGTCTTATCCGGACCGATCGCACCAAAATTAAATCGCCCAGTATTTGCAAGCTCCAGGTCGACTACTTTGATTTCTCCGATTGATGAAAGCGCTCTGGTGATTAAATCGAAAGAGTCATCGTGTCGCTCTCCACTAATTACAATCAGATCGGCTCGAACTAGCTGATCCTCTACGACATCTTTCAATTCGGTCTCGTTATCGGGAATTGAATGGACGCGATACCCAACTCCACCAATTTCACGGACCATGGTGGTTAATTGCCATGAATTGGTCTCAAATTCTTGTGACCCTGAGATTGAATTTCCTGGTTCTATTAAATCTGGACCTGCCGAAATTATGACAACTCTAGGCTGCGGTCTGGAAGGTAATTGACCTAGTCCAAGTGATGCTGCCAAACCTATTGTGGTTGACCTAATTGGTGTCCCGGCCTTTAACACCAATCTCTCTGCAGCAAATAGATCTTCCGCCAGAGTGGCTCCGTGCGCATCTAATAAAGGTAATTCGATAGCTTCCAACGGACGCACCACTGAAAGCAGAGCGGTTAAGAACTCATCGACGCGCATTCGCTCTAACATATTCCCATCCTATTTGAACAGCAGGGCAATTCTTGAGAAGGGCGCGGTATGAGTAACAAGAGCGAGCTTCGAGAGAAATTTTGGCAAATGCGCCAGGAAAAAAGTGGCCATGATAACTACTTGCATTTATTGGATTTACCTGAGATCAAAGCCGCAAAAGTCATCACTAGTTATTATCCATTTGCAGGCGAACCCAATTTAATATCACTTAATGAAGCATTGATTGCTTCAGGTAAAACACTGCTACTTCCTAGAATCGTAAACAAACAGATGGAATTTGTTAAATTTGAAGGGCAGTTGGTGCAGCGTGGAAAATTTCACGAACCAGCTGGCAATATCTTTATTGGCGAAATCAACGTCGCACTAATACCAGCTCTGGCCATAGATAAAAATGGTGTGCGATTAGGGCAAGGTGGCGGATATTACGACCGATTCCTAACTAAGACCTCTGCTTATCGAATCGGAATCATCCACGAGCGCGAGTACTGCAAGAAACCTTTGCCCAGGGAATGGTTTGATCAAACAGTTGAGATAATCGCTACTGAGAATGGTTTAATTAAAATCTCTTAGTTACCTTGCTGGTCTTTTCTAGCTAGCTCTGCCAGATATTGGTTGTACTTCGCCAAATCATCGGCTTCACCCATTGCGCTAGCACGAGCCGCACTTCGATCTATTCGGTTGGTCTCTTTCTTATCATCGCGCATCCATTGAATAAAGGCTGCAGCTAGCGCAATCAAGATCGGAATCTCTCCCATCGCCCATCCAATTGCACCGCCCGTGTATTGATTTTCCAACAAATCCAAATTCATCGGATTTCCAATGCCAGCGTAATAACCACCATCTAATAAAGAGGTCGAAGACATCAGAGCGATAGAGAAGAAAGCATGAATACTCATGGCAGCAAAGAGGATCACTATGCGCACCACGTTTGGTGGCCGATTTGGATTTGGATCCACACCAACAATGACATGGAAGAAGAGAATTCCGGCGAGCAGGAAATGTATATTCATAAAAAGGTGGCCAATATGGCTGCCCATTAAATCGCCGAATAAACCCGTGAAGTAAAGGGCAAATAAGGAACCATCAAAGATCAACAGTGCGACCGCAGGATTAGTGATCACTTTCGAATATCTTGAATGCAAGAACCTAATCAATAAATTTCTTACGCCTTCATCTTCTGCATCACGACCACCAGGTAAAGTTCTAAGTGCCAATGTGATTGGAGCGCTCAGCACGATAGGAATTGGTGCAATCATTCCTAAAATCATGTGTTCGATCATGTGGTAAGAGAATGCAAAATGCGCATAGATTCCAATTGCACCATTTATTGCATAATTAATGATCAGTAAACCCAAGATAAAAGAGATAGTTCTGCCAATTGGCCAGTGGTCCCCACGTTTTCTTAGAATTCGCACTCCCTTGAAATATAAAAGTGCGCTTAGAATCAAGATGGCCAAAATTAGAGCATCTGGTTTATATTCAAAAAGCCAAGTATTTAAATCAGGATTGCCTGGATATGGCAGACCGACCAAGGCTTCTATTGGGTCTACAGCTTCTTCTCGCGTAGGTGGTGCGGTTCTGCTCAATAAAGTTCCCATGAACATTATGGAAATTAGAAATGCAAATTCAAACCAAAGTAATTTAGTTATTTCTAACGATCTCTGATATCTACTTCTAACTACATTTGCAATCAACAGTAATGCTGCTGTTAGAGCAATTTTCACGATTAGCAATGTGGCATAAGTGCCATTCCAGGCTTCCGCAAAATTCATTCGAATCAAACCATTTATAGATCCGCTAATGATTACTGACAAAGCAACCCAAAGTGCCATAGCCGAAAAGCGCTTTAGCGCGAGCACCCGATCTAACTCTTTATTTAACAAGATAGCAGCCAAGCCACCGATCCATAACGAAAGGGCAATCACATGAACAATCAAGGTGCCGATTGCAATCAAATGAGAGCCGCTGGAGGCGGTATGGCTTTGAAATACCGGGCTTGCAATGGCAGCAATGGCAATCACGAGCATCAAAGTTAGGTGCGTAACTCGTGTTGTGAAACCTATCAAGATAGCAATTAGCAGAGCGCAAATTGCTTGAAAGATCAGAAATCTTCCTAAACTAATTTGAGTAAGAAATGATCTTAATGTCGTCAAATCCAAAGCTTCCAGGAATCCAACTTCAAGAATTTCAGCCAAGGTTCCCACAATGAAAACTAAGGTCGAAAGACTCCAGATAAATGCAAGTATTCGAGTGCGCTTGGCAATCGCCAAAGTGCGATGATGAATCAATCCGTTGTAATTAGGAGTCAGAAAAGTTAAAGATAATAAAAAACCGATAGTTAAAGTTCCGGTTATGAGATAGGTGTATTTACTTAAAGCCAGAGTTATATCTAACAAATTAACGCTCGTTATATAACTTTCTACCATAAAGAATTAAACCGATAGCTACTAGTAGACCTGCAGCTCCAACTAGCAACACAAATATCGTGGTACCGATATTGCTCTTACTTTGGATTGTGGCATCTTTAGTTTGAGTTGGCTTTGGAGTCGTAACTTGATCTGGTGCGTTAAAGGTAAATGTGTAAGAACCAACTAATGGAATGTCAGCATCAGAAACCAATGAATATTCAACGGTGTATATGCCCTTTTCAGTTAATGAGAGCAACCCGATTACCGCATTAGTTCCATCAATAGTCAGCGCGCCATCATCTACTTGATTACCTTTTGGATCGGTAACTTTAATCTCGCTTCCCATGCTGGCAAGTGGAGTATCAGTAGTTAAGGTAACTGCGCTGGGGGCGACGGTAAGTATTGCGCCGCTTATCGGTGAGGTACTAGTTAGTGAATTTGCGAAACTCGCCGAACCGGTAGAGATTGCAAATGTGAATGAAAGCATTAGTAACGCCACGAAATTTGTGCTTCGCGTTACAACTTGAGTATTCAGAGCCTTCATCGCCGCCCTCCAATTCGCCTCAATACTCTCACTTCTCTACACTTTATTTCAACGAAATATCTGATTAGCCACCATGATGAGGCGGGACATCCGCTTTGATCTCGGCCTCGCGCTTAGCGCGCTCGAGAGCCTCATCTGGATCGATCTCATCAGATGTAACTTCGGGCCACATATTGCTCACCCAGCAATTGTAGGTGCATACAACTATGCATAACCAAAGCAGCTATAGGAGTCGCATGTTTGAGAAGTTGGGCCGATTTACGGTTCGCCGCAGCAAATTAGTCTTAGTTAGTTTCGTGATTTCAATGCTTGCAGCTGGAGCAGTTGGAATTGGCGTTTTTGGCAAGCTTGATTCTGGCGGATACTCAGATCCAAATAGCGAATCTATGAAGGTTTGGGATTACTTCAAAGATAATTTAAAGACACAAGACGCTGGCGTAATTCTTATTGTTGATGGTAAAGATCGAAGCGTAAATGATCCAAATGTTGTTAATGAGGCATTAGCGCTTGAAAAAGAAGTTGCCAAAGTTTCAGGAGTCCAGAGCACGCTCTCATATTGGTCTTCTGGCAATCAACCAACTTTGGTATCTAAAGATGGCAAAGCTGCTTACCTTTTGATCTATACACAGTCTGATGACTTTGCCAAGATTTCTGAAGTCGGAAAAGAAATCCAAAGTAAGTACGATGGTGAATACAAATCTCTCCAAGTTTATGCAACTGGTAATGGTGTAATCACGTCTGCGATTAACGGCCGAATCTCAAAGGACTTGGCGATTGCCGAGG
>CAZYJU010000042.1:6290-8604 GCA_964647945.1 uncultured Actinomycetes bacterium
GTAATCACGTCTGCGATTAACGGCCGAATCTCAAAGGACTTGGCGATTGCCGAGGCAATTTCTATTCCGCTAACTTTTATTTTGCTCATATTCGTATTCGGAGCTTTGGTCGCTTCTGCGATGCCACTATTTGTTGGCGTATTTGCGATTCTGGGATCTTTCTTCCTGCTCTTATTAATTACCCAAGCAACCACAGTTAGTGTATTTGCACTTAACCTAGTAACCGGCATGGGTCTTGGGCTCGGTATTGATTACTCACTACTGATGGTCAACCGATTTAGAGAAGAATTACATAACGGGAAGTCAATTGAAGATGCGGTAGTTACTACGGTAAAAACTGCTGGCAAGACTGTCTTTTATTCTGGTTTAACGGTTGCCGTGACTCTCGGATCAATGGTGGTCTTTCCGCAGCCATTCTTAAAATCTTTTGGATATGCAGGTGTAAGCGTTGTACTCATCGCAATCCTCAGCGCGATCGTCCCGCTACCTGCGCTCATGAACATTCTTGGTCATCGCGTAGATAAATTTGTTGTTAGAAAATCTGGCTTAACTCCAAAGTCAGATGGCCGCTGGGCACAGACTGCTCGTTTTGTGATGCGTCGTCCAGCTCCAGTCGTTGTAGTTTCGCTTTTGATATTAACGGCTTTAGCAGTTCCGATTAAAGATATTGTCTTCTCGCAGACCGATGCTCGCGTACTTCCGAAGACGGATCGAGCTGCAATTGCATACGAAGTGCTCTCAGAACGATTCCCAGGTCAGGAAAGCAGTCCAATTGAAATTCTAATTCCTGGCGGAGTAAAAACCGTAAGCGATCAGGAACTCACTGAGTATGTAACTGCAATTCAAAATACTCCAGGAGTTGTTCGAGTTGCTCCGAATAAAGTCGGAAACGATATTCGAATCCAAGCAATTCAATCCATGGGTTCAAGAACGATTGAAGCAAGCAACTTAATTCATGCGCTACGAGATCTTGATTCTCCTGACGGAACAATGATCGGTGGCGTTGCTGCAGACTTCACAGATTCGCAAGATGGCATCGCGAAAGCTCTACCCTGGGCTTTCTTGTGGATCATCATCAGCGTATTAATACTTATTTTTATCTTCACTGGATCAGTACTGCTTCCGATAAAAGCAGTGTTGCTCAATATTCTCTCTTTAGCTGCGACATTAGGCGTGCTAACTTGGATTTTCATCGATGGAAACTTAAAGTGGCTAGTAGGTGACTTCACCGCAACCGGAGCGCTGGATACCGGTACGACCATTCTGATTGCTGTAGTGGTCTTTGGACTATCAATGGACTATGAACTTTTCTTGCTCTCTCGAATCAAGGAAGAGCACATTGCAGGGCATAACAATGTTGAATCTGTTGCTATTGGACTTCAAAGATCTGCCCGAATCATCACTGCAGCTGCATTGATTCTGGCTGCCGTTTTCGCCGCATTCGTAACAAGTGGAGTGACCGCAATCAAGATGATGGGTTTCGGAACTGCATTTGCAGTTTTACTTGATGCAACTTTGATTCGCGCATTCTTAGTTCCCGCTTTAATGAGATTATTTGGAGAGCTAAATTGGTGGGGACCAAAGTTCTTAAAAAAGTACACATTGGATCACTAACAAGCAGTAACCTGCTGCTATGACTGAAAGACAAAAGTTCGACCTTGTAAAAAAGATCGACAATGTTGAGATCCGCCGCTATCACGCTTGCGTTATGGCAGATGTGATTGTTGATGCGTCTTACTCAAGTGCGGGCAATATCGGTTTTCGACCACTCGTCACTTACATCTCTCAAAACCAAATCGCAATGACCGCACCTGTTCTCCAAGAACAACTACATACAAATTCATGGGTAGTCTCTTTTGTGATGCCTGAGGGAATGACACTTGATGGACTTCCATTGCCAAGCAATCAAAGCGTCACCTTAAGGACGGTTAAGGAGCACACAGCTGCTGCACTCGGGTTCAGTGGAATGACTTCCGAAGAGAAAATCCATCAGAAAGAGTCAGAGTTGCGCGCTGCAATAGCCAAGGAAAAACTCACCGCAACTGGTCCGATGCGAATCGCACGCTTTGATCCACCATGGAAACCCGGCTTTCTGCGACACAATGAAGTAATCATTCCAGTCCAGTCCTGAGTAAAGTCCTAAGTACAGTAATAAGCAAAACAAAAAACTCTGGATTTCTAATTTAAAAATTAAAGTCAATAGCAAAATTAACTCTATTGATTCTATTTAATATAACTTTTAATTTACTCTTTAAATGCGTCCCTGGCCGGAGTTGAACCGGCGACCTACCGCTTAGGAGGCGGTTGCTCTATC
>CAZYJU010000043.1:0-8476 GCA_964647945.1 uncultured Actinomycetes bacterium
GGCAGAGAGTTGGCAGAATCCACATTCACCATCTGTGATGAGAAGTGGTTTCATTTATTATGCCTTTTGGTTCTTACTTTTCATCACGTTCTCTACCCTCGTCATCCTCATCTCCTCCTGAATATCCTCCACCTGAAGTCTTAGCAGCTGCGTCAGCAGCAGCCACCGTCTCTTGCGTTATTACTGCACCTAGGTTTCCGATGAGTAAACCGTTAAGAACGTTATTCGGCTTAGCACTTGAGCCATGTTGATTGGAAAAAGCAGATGTTCCATCTTTTCCGCAGATTGCAGCGATCACTGATTGGCCTCCTGGGTGGTTCTGGACATAGCCGGTGAGGTTATAAACCTTGCCACTAATCAAACTCCAGCAATCGCTCTTTGTATTATGTTTTTGAATCTCACTTGCTGAAAGCTTTATTTCGCCAGCAGAGGCATTAGGCGTAGCTTCACTAGCGCTTTGACTTTGTGAATCTGTAATTGCCGCTCCGGTGCTGGTTGCAATTCTTTTCTCCCACGTTGCAGCCGCTCCAGAATGTCCCACGACGAATGTGAGTCCAGTGCTGGATATGGCAATAGCTACCAAGAGAGCTCCTAGAACTTTCTTTAGTAAAGAATTCACGGATTTGAAAATTGAAATCTTTCGCTCAACGAGGTACCAAAGAAGGTAAATCAATGCGAAAAGTAAAATGATTTTTGAGAGTAATTCACCATTTTCGGCGTGACTTCCTGGCGTTCCGACTCGCTTAGATAGAGCTTCACCAGAATTTTCAGCAATAATCCCAGAAAGAGCTGCCGCGCTGATAAAGAATAAAAGCAGAGTGGAGTAGGTGCTTCGAAATTTAGGAACGAAAGTTAAGAGAATGGCTCCGATTGCACTAAGTGGCACTAAAACCGCAACAGCATGATTGATAAGTGGATGAATCGGTAAGCCTGCAATCAAGTCCATCGAGTTTCCTTTTATATCCGAATCTAATCTTCAAAAATAGTTTGTGAGGGGGGTGGGGCTCGAACCCACGACGACCGGATTATGAGTCCGGGGCTCTAACCGACTGAGCTACCCCCTCGTGCTTGGCAAATCTTACTTCTTCTTAGAAAGTGCTTTATCCAATCCAAAAAAGATCAGCGCAAGTATGTAACCAGCAACATAAATCATCACCAAAGTGGTTGCGACCGAGATATAGCCATATTCGATCACATCAAAGAAACCATATGGATAACGGTCAATGATTGCGCCGCGACCAAAGGTATAAGCAAGGTATGCAGTTGGAATAGCGAACACCGAGATAGTCATCTTTAAGTTGAAGAAACCTCTAGGACCAACCAAGAGCCAGACCAAAACTGTAATTGTTGGCGTGATGTAGTGCTGAAAAGCGTTGGTATAAACATTCCAACTTTGTGGATCTGCGGTTGGAGCAATTAATAGGTGATACAGAATTCCAGTCATTGTAATCATCAATATAGATGTGCTTCGGAGCCATTTGAATCTTTGATCATTGCGATTGAAATTCAAGTAAAGCATAGTGATTGTGATTGCAACTAATGCGTTGCTCCAGATAGTGAAGTAACCAAAGAGATCGATAAATCTAGTAAGCGCACCAGCCATTCCTGGTGAATGTGGCCCAAAGAGATGGGGTTCGTACTCTTCCTCAGGAACCAAATCAAAGGTATTGACTATTAACGATCCACCAAATCCCAACCAAGCTGAGATTGCGTTGATACCGATAAACACTTTTACCCTGCTTGTTTTTCTTAAATCCCTAAAATCCATGGTTAATGTTAAATCTCAAGTAGCCTTCAACTATGCGAATTCGAGCGGTTTTGGCTTTGTGCCTTGCATTTACGGCACTGCCTTTCACTTCGGGAGCAAATGCCGCCCCAAATTACACCTTTCCAATTCCAAGCAGTACTAATTGCAAACCCACTTACACTCGCTACCACCATGATTATCCAGCCACTGATATCTTGGTTAAAAAAGGTTGCCGATATGTGGCGGTTACTTCAGGAGTAGTCGACGAATTGCGTAGTACCGATCCCTATGATTACCGAAAACCTACTCCGATCACCAAAGGAGGAATCTTTGTTTCTATAGTTGGCGATGACGGAGTTAGGTACTACGCATCGCATTTAAAGAAGATCGCACCAGGAATCGAAGTAGGTAGCCGCGTAGAAGTCGGGGATTTACTGGGGTTTGTTGGAGATACCGGAGACGCTAAAGGCACATCTCCACACATTCACTTTGGAATCAGTTGGCCGACAACTGAAGCAGACATTTGGTGGGTACGTCGTGGCATGGTCTTTCCTTGGCGCTATTTAGATAAATGGAAAGTTGGAAAAGATCGCTCTCCTGCAAGCGAAGTGAGAGCGCTATTAGCCACGAACGGTGAAATTCCACCGCTTCCCAAAAAGTAAACCAGAAATGAGCCAAAGAACATGAGTATTTTGCAATGGTTATTTGAAGCCACTATTAATTTCGGCAGTAAGTCGATTGCAGTTCGCGAAATCATCGGTGGTACGTTGGGATTAACTAGCGCGATTTTAGGTGCTAAGCGTTTGGTGGCTGCATGGCCAATTGGAATTATTGGCGATGCACTGTTAGTAACAGTCTTCTTGGGGGCAGTATTTTCTTTTGGCGACGATGCAGAACATAATAATTTTTATGGACAAGCTGGCCGAAACATGTTGTTGATTGTGGTCAGTGTCTATGGATGGATACGTTGGTCTCATCACAAAAAGCTAGGAAAGAATGTACCAGCGGTAGTTCCTCGCTGGACTACGACCAAAGAGAAGTTATGGCTGCTTCCCTCGATAGTTGTCTTCTTCCTAGTTTCTATGCAGATATTTAAAGCTCTTGGGGAAAGTGGCCAGTGGCTATTTGTAGACACTTGGATATTTACAGGAACAGCGCTTGCGACATTTGGAATGAGTCGCGGATATGTGGAATTCTGGCTGGTCTGGATTGCAGTGGATCTAGTAGGAGTCCCATTTGCATTTAGCAATGGTTATTACCCAACTGGGACTCTGTATGCGATCTACCTGCCTTTTGTGATTTGGGGCTTCTTCAATTGGCTTAAAATCTCAAAGATAGAAAAAGAAGTTGAGATAAATAAGAACTAAAAATAAAAAACCTCCGAGAATTTCTTCTCGGAGGTTTTATAAGTGTTAATTTAGTTAGCAGTTACTTGATCAGCCTGTGGGCCCTTTGGACCCTGGACGACCTCGAAAGATACTGACTGACCCTCATTAAGAGACTTGTAGCCATTGCCTTGGATAGCTGAGTAGTGAACGAATACATCTTGTCCGCCACCATCTACTGCAATGAAGCCGAAGCCCTTTTCAGAGTTGAACCACTTAACTGTGCCTGTTGCCATTAATTGTTTTTCCTATTTCTTTATTTCTTTAGATTTCTCTAGATTTTAATTTTAGCGAAGCTTGGATTTGGCTCCGCTGGTCTTCCTTCTAGCCAAATTTCTTTTAAAAACTAAAGCTTCGAGCGTCCGACTAGTCGCAAGCCTACCTGTCTATTCGCCCCCAACCTAACCCGAGGCTCTCCCTGGGTGGACAAAGTCAGGTTAATCGTTGGAAAATTAGGCGCTGTAAGTTGAAGCAAATCCAAGCAAGAGTCTTTTGGGCTGGGGAAGGTGCAATAAGTACCTTGCTAGGAGCAACTTCTGATGAAACGTGGATTTCTAACCATTCACTCATGCCCGTTGGCATTGGTGCGCCATGTCGAATGGGCGATTGAAAATACTTTGGGTCCAGTGCAAATCTCATGGCGGAACCAACCGTTACTTGCAGGAATGCAGCGAAGCCAAATTGAATGGCGAGGCCAGAGAGATCATGCAAGTAATTTAGCTAGCGCACTTAAGAGCTGGCATTACTTAAGGTTTGAAATTTCTTCAGATAACGAACTATTTCGCTTTACCCCAGAACTTGGTTTGCATAGAGCGGTCATCGATGAACTTGGGAGTATTTTAATTTCAGAAAATCAATTGAAATTTGCCATGTCAAAGACCGATGAAGCTATGCGTGAAGCGCTAGATGTGGCGCTAGGAACAGAGTGGGAAGTAGAACTTGAGCGCTTTCGTGGGGTAGATTTGCAGGAAGTTGCACACTTGCGTGCAATTTAAAGTTTTTTAATGCAAAGGAATTTTATGGACGAGATGATTGAAAAACGTAAAGCCACCACAATATTAATTGCTGCCGTGATAGTTTCACTTGCAATGGGTCTTGGGCTAGCCCGAGTCGGATCAGGTTTTGCATCTCGTTCAAGTGATGGAATTGTGGTAACTGGTTCCGCAAAGGTAGATGCGGTCGCGGATAACGTAGTTTGGACACTTTCGATTCAAAACACGGGGAAGACTCCAGCGTCAGCAGTAAGTGGGATTGATTCTGGAATTAATGCGCTGCAAAAGTATTTGGTAGATGGTGGCATTAAAAGCGATCAATTGACTTTAGGTGCAGTTAGCAGTTACGGAACCGAGGAATACATCAACGGTAATCCGACGGGACGAATTCTGAATTATCGAGCTAACCGTGAAATCACAGTACGCACCAAAGATGTGCAATTAGTATCAAAGTTAAGTCAGAATATTGGAACATTGCTACAAGCGGGTATCAACGTCAGTAATTACGGCCCTCAATATTATGTGTCAACTCTCTCTAAAATTCGTCCAGAATTATTAAAAGAAGCCACTAAAGATGCAAAGTCACGCGCGGAAGCGATGACCGAGGCCGTTGGTGGAAAAGTAGGCGCGATCACTTCTGTTAAGGCTGGACCTATTCAAGTCACCACTCCGGATTCAACGATGACTTCTGATATGGGAATGTACGACACCTCTAGTATCGATAAGACAGTAACCGCGACAGTTACAGTCACATTTAAAACTAGTTGATTCGTAATTCCTAATCTTTTATTCCTAATCTGTAGCCAACGCCATGCACAGCCTGGCAGATGTGTGGTCCGCCTGCTTTCTTTACCTTACTGCGAATTCTTGAGACATGACATTCGATCATATGGGTATCGCCATACCAATCGCCCCATGCGTTCTTTATCAACTCTTCTCGAGACACAGCTCGATCGGGATTAGCAATTAAAGTTCGTAAAATATCAAATTCCCTTCTCGTAAGGGGCACTAGATGATCATTTACCTTGAAACTTCGACGCTCGATATCCAATTCAATTGGTCCAACCACATATCTTGTCTTTTCAAGTTCTGGGCCATTTTTTCTGCGGGTAATTGCATCAATTCGAGCGTTCAACAATTTAGGTGAAAAAGGCTTGGTGATGTAATCATCCGCACCAGTTGCAAAACCCAGAAGTTGATCGACTTCCGAATCTCGAGCCGTTAAGAAAATTATTGGAATGTTTCTGTAGCTTCGTATTTGCCTACAAAGCTCCAACCCATCAATATCATTCAAACCAATATCTAAAACAGCTACATCTGGCTTAAACTCATGGAAACTTTGAATCGCACTCTTGCCATCGGCGGCCTTTACTACCGAATATCTTGCCTCCATAAGTGTTTCAGCAATCAATGAACGAAGCGCAGAATCATCTTCGACTACCAGTACTGTTTGGCTCATATTATTTATCCCCTTTTTCTAACTCGATTTGGATTGTTTCTATTGCTTCTTCTTTAACTCTACTCAGGTTGTTCATGTTCTTCTCTAATCGCGCGGACAACAGAAGGTTCTTCAAAGATTCGGAAAGCTCTTGAAACTGAAAAGTTCCAAGAGTCCCTTTAAGACGATGAAGAAGTTTCGGAATTTCAATTACTTCACAATTTTGTAAGTCTCTAAGAGCATCATGAAGAACCAGATTCTTATGAACATCAATGTATTTTTGTATTCGATCAGTCTCATTAATCATTTAATGAAGCCAATCTCAAGCAGATACTGGGCAAAATTGAAGTATCAAATGGTTTTCTGATAACCCAGGTGGCACCCATTGCTAGATATTCTTCATCTGGAATAGACACATCAGCAGTCATTACTGCTACTGGAATATCGTAGTCAACCGCCATTTGGAGGACTGAAATACCACCCTGGTGGCTGTTTAGCTGCATATCTGTTATTACTGCATCCATCGAAATTTTGTCCATAAGACTCATAGCTTCAAACTCATTGGCTGCGAGATAGGTTTCGACTTCTGGATGCACATCAAATATGAAATTAATCAATATTCTTAATTGGGGATCGTCTTCTACGATAAGAATCTTAGGCAACATTTGAGGCCTTAACATTTGGTAAGTTGGCCTTAGAAACTATCGGTAAGGTGATAACAAAAGAAACATCATGATTCTGATTTTGTAATTTTATATTGCCACCACAAGAAGATAGATATTCAAATGCTAAATAAAGTCCTAGGCCCGTACCACCGGTCTTTCCATTTGTAACAAATGGCATAAAAATGCGTTCAGCTATATTTCTAGGTATAGCTGGGCCATTGTTTTTGATCTTTAGAATCAAGTTAGAGCTATCAGAATCTGCAGAACAATAGATATCAATCTTTCCAGATCCTGACATGGCATGATTTGCATTTTCAATTATGTTCTCAACTATTCGTTCAATCTGTTCTTGGTTGGCAAAAACCTCTAATTGCCTCTCAGACCCAGAAATTGGGAGATGCAGCTCAATTTTGACCTCAGAACTGATCATTTTTTCTAATGCTTGAAGATGATCTCTCAAAAATCTCACTAAATTGAAATTTGAATTCTCAAGTATTTGGATCCGAGAGATTTCACTTATTTTCTTCGACACTTTTAGTGCTCTATTGGTTGAAATCAGCAAATTATCCAGGATTTTCTTGCCAGTCTCATCTTCAACTTCATTTGACAAAAGTTCTACAAAGCCACGCATTGATTGTGAGATGTTTCCAAAATCATGCGCAATTCCTTGTGCAAATTTCTGAATCTGTGTTATCTGTTCTTTTCTTATTAATAATTCTTCGTATTGGATCTTTTTTTCAGTCTGTTCCTGGAAATTTGATATATCGACAATCTCTACCAGCAACACCATGCCAATTTTGGAGATTTCGCACTTAATAGTTTGATCAAAATTCAACCCTTTTTCGATTACTACGCGTGGAGATCCGTCTACAACTGTTTTTCTTAATGCTTGTATACATTCAGAATGCAAGTCTAAACTCACTAAATCTAGTAAATTTGAGCCAACAGGGTCTTGTTTAGAGAATTTGATTAAGTCATTTGTTGCTTGATTGTATTTTAAAATATTCATGCTTAGGTCGCATATTAAAAAAGCGTTTTTTAATGATTGCAAGGCACGATTTAGATCTTGCTCTATCAGTGACTCCATTTTTACCTCCTGAGACATTAAAGAGTTAAGCCCTCTCAATATCCTCGCAGAGCGCGATAAAGAGTGGTCATATCTTGAATATGTCGCGATGAATATGACGGAATTTCGAAACATTTGAGAAAAATGATGGTGTTCAAATCTGGCAGAAGGCCGGCTATCAGATTCAACTCAGGAAAATCACAAAAGAGAAGAATATAAATTGAAATGGGAGAAAATGAGTATTAATCGGAATCTGACAACAAGTCGTACAAGTAGATTTTTGAAAACCGGGGCAGTAGCTACTGTTTTAGGCGGATCAATCTTAATTTTTGGAAATGGCGTTTTTGCTGGTTTAAATGCCACGGTCTCGGCGGCTAACACAGCTAGTTCTGGAACCCTAGTTTTATCGAGTAGCAATAATGGAACCGGGTTTTCACAATCAGTTGCAAACCTAGCCCCTGGTGATGTGGTTAATCGCTACGTTACTTTGACCAATGGTGGGACACTAGATGCTCAGAACTTGGGGCTTGAAGTTACAGCTACCGGAACCCCTGCTCTAATTACAGATGGAGTAGCTCCTGCTACAAATAAGGCAATTACGCTTGCAGTATTTTCTTGTAGCGGTGGCACTTGGAACACCACAACCGGTATCTGCTCAGGTACGACAAACACCGAGGTAAGCACAACCACCTTAAGCGCGTTTGCGTCAAAGAAAACCTTCTTGGTCTCTCCAAATCTAATGGCAAATGGTTCGACAAATCTTCAATTGCAATTGACATTGCCAGATCAAAACGAAACAACCGTTAATGGTGTTGCACCAAGCAATTCTGTACAAGGTGGCTCCGTGTCACTGTCATATCTATTTAGTGAATCGCAACGTACTAGTACTGCTACAAATAGCTAATAAATAGTTGATATGTTAAGAAATACTGGATTGGGAACGATGAGATTGTTACGCATTCTTGCGATAGCAGTTTCATCGTCCCTGATTTCGGTGGATGGTTTACAAATGGCCTCTGCAGCAATTATTGCCAACTCCCAATCAATTACAGCAAAGGCAACTGGCAATTGGCGGAGCTTATTGGCTAACGCAAATGGGGCCGGGGCATCAGGTTCTTATCAGATTATTTGGACCGGAGGTTCAAATAAGCAGAGCGAGCTTTTGGCGATCGTTAATACAGGC
>CAZYJU010000044.1:0-3154 GCA_964647945.1 uncultured Actinomycetes bacterium
AGTTCCATGGTGTCACCTGTGCGCATACGCCGATTGGTTCGCGGCGGATAAATGAGGTAAAACCCTTCATATATTCGCCGGCAGATTTACCCTCTAAATTGCGAGCTGCACCTGCAAAGAATCTAATCTGATCGACCATTGGTGGAATCTCTTCAGATGCAGTAAGCGCGGTTGGCTTACCGGTGTTCTTAGATTCGATTGCGATAAATTCTTCGGCGCGAGATTCGATTGCATCTGCAATCTTTAGAAGCGCGCGTTGACGTTCTGATGGTGTGGTCTCTTTCCACTCTTCGAATGCATTTGCAGCTGCCTTCATTGCAGCATCTACATCTGCTTGATTGGATTTCGGCGCTTCTGCGTATGCGCTTCCGGTAGCTGGATCAATAATCTGCGTTGTTTCGCCAGATGCTGATGGGACTGATTTTCCGTTGATGAAATTAGAGATTTTTTCCAAACTGGTCATGCAATTACTTTAGTTAATTTTTGCCTGATTCGCTAGCGGCTAATTGGCCACATGCACCATCTATTTCACGACCTCTGGTATCACGAACTGTTACCGGAACCCCATAACTTTCTAGTACCCGAACAAACTCCCGTTCATCCTCTGGGCGGGATGCGGTCCATTTAGAACCTGGGGTTGGATTTAATGGAATCAAGTTAACGTGTGCGTTTCGATTCTTGAGTAACTTTCCAAGCAAGTCAGCGCGCCATGCTTGGTCATTGATATCTCTAATCAATGCATATTCGATTGAATATCTACGGCCGGTGGTCTTTGCATACTCATCTGCCGCAGCCAAGATTTCTCGAACTTTGTATCTAGTGTTAATCGGAACCAAGGTGTCACGAAGCTCATCATCAGGTGTATGAAGCGAAACCGCTAACGTAACCGGGATACCTTCTTTAGTGAATTTCTCAACACCATTTACTAAACCAACCGTTGAAAGCGTTACTGATCTAGCCGATATGCCAAGTCCATCTGGGCTTGGTGAGGTGATATTTCTAATTGTTTGGACAACCGCTTTGTAATTGGCAAGCGGTTCACCCATTCCCATAAATACGATATTTGATAAACGAATTGGCTCCCCTGCAAATTCACCACTTGCACATAACCTTGCCGCAGCCACAATCTGTTCGGTGATTTCTCCTGCGCTTAAGTTTCTTTTAAGTCCGCCTTGGCCGGTAGCGCAGAATGGACAGGCCATTCCGCATCCTGCTTGCGATGAGATGCAGACCGTTGCGCGATCTGGATATTTCATGAGAACCGATTCCACCAGAGTGCCATCATGCAATTTCCAAAGATCTTTTCTGGTCAATCCATTATCTGTCTGCAGCGAACGAACTAAGGTCATTAATTTAGGCGTAAAAGCATCTGCCAACTTCTGACGAAGATCTGCAGGGATATCGCTCCAAAGATTTGGGTCATTAACTGGATTGCTATCTAAGTGCGAGTAATAATGCACTGCAACTTGATTGGCGCGAAAAGCGGGAATGCCAAGTTCTTGGCACTTAGCTTTGCGCTCCTCCTTGCTCATATCCGCAAGGTGTAACGGGGCTTTTTTACTTTGTTTTGGTTCTTCAAAAATCAAATTTAACTCGGTCATAAAATCAACTGATTCTTATTAGTTCAAGCACCAACCAGAGAGCTGGTGCAGTTAAAACCACAGAATCTAATCGATCCATCATCCCGCCATGACCTGGCAGAAGATTGCTCATATCTTTAATTGCAAAGTCACGTTTAAGGGAGGATTCAATTAAGTCACCGGTGGTTGCGGTAATGACAGCTAGTAGCCCCACAAGAGATCCGATCCACCACTCTTGATCTAGCAAGTAGTAGAAAGCAAGCGCTCCACCGGTGCAGGTAAAGATGATCGAACCAATCAAACCTTCCCAAGATTTCTTCGGGCTAATTGTTGGAACCATTGGGTGCTTTCCAAGCAAAACTCCGACTACATATCCAAATGTGTCATTGCATGCGACCAACACGATCAAAGTCATAACTTGCGCCATTCCATCTGATGGCCGTGCTAATAAGATGGCAAAAGCCATCAAGAATGGCAGATAAACGAGAGCGAATACTGATGCGCTAGCGCTCTTTACAAAACCTTCAGGACCTTTTCGAAGTAATCCAATTAGCATCAGCGAGAGTGCAATCGCAGTGCTGATTGCCAAACCACGAATACCGCCAAACCATGTCGCAGCCGAGATTCCGATAGCGCTTAAGAGCAAAGACCTGTATGAGACATAGGTGTCAGTAGATGAGTAAGCGTGCGCCAACTCTTTAATAGCTAATGAGACCGCCACTGCCACCAAGATTGCAATACCGAATCTAAAGTAAGCAAGTAGCGCCCAAACTCCCGCGATTAGTACAACAGATACCGCGATGGATGGAAGTAATTTACGACCTGCCCGCTTATTGATTGCCTCGTTTATCGCATGCAGGTCAGACATATCTTTAAGTTTCTCTGTTTATACTTCTAGAAGTTCAGCTTCTTTATGCTTCAAAAGTTCATCAATCTTTGAAGTGTGATCTCCGGTGACTTTCTCTAGCTCTTTTTCGGCTCTGGCTAGGTCGTCTTTAGAGATGGCGCCATCTTTTTCTAATTTTTCTAAAGTTTCTTTGACGGCGCGGCGAATATTGCGAATTGAAACTTTGGCATCTTCACCTTTGGATTTTGCAAGTTTGATGTATTCCTTACGGCGCTCTTCGGTAAGTTGTGGAAAATTAACGCGAATGACCACGCCATCGTTGCTTGGATTGATGCCAAGATCAGAATCGCGAAGTGCCTTTTCGATCGAAGCCATCGCACCACGATCAAATGGAGAGATGATTGCAACTCGTGCCTCAGGGATCTGGATAGATGCCAGTTGATTTAGCGCTGTAGGTGCGCCGTAATAATCAACTACTACTTTGTTAAAGAGCGATGGATGGGCGCGACCGGTACGAATCGAAGCCAGATCGTCTTTGGCTACATCGACCGCTTTATTCATCTTGGTCTCGCCATCTTTCATGGCTGTTGCAATATCGCTCATCTACTCTTCCCTAACCTAATTTCTCTGGCTACTTAACCAAAGTTCCGATCTTCTCGCCGCGCACTGCACGTGCAATATTGCCATTGGTCATCAAATCAAAGACCACGATTGGCAAGTTATTCTC
>CAZYJU010000044.1:3254-8311 GCA_964647945.1 uncultured Actinomycetes bacterium
GTGCAATATTGCCATTGGTCATCAAATCAAAGACCACGATTGGCAAGTTATTCTCGCGGCACAAACTAAATGCGGCGGCATCCGCTACTGCTAATGACTTAGAGAGCACTTCGTCGTATGAAATCTGATCAAATTTAGTTGCGCTGTCATCTTTTCGTGGATCTGCGTTGTAGACGCCATCTACGCCACTCTTTGCAAGTAATAGCGCATCTGCACCAACTTCTAATGCTCGTTGCGCTGCAACCGTGTCGGTTGTGAAAAATGGCATTCCAGCGCCTGCACCGAAAATAACAACGCGACCTTTTTCTAGATGGCGAATTGCGCGGCGTGGAACGTATGGCTCGGCAACTTGTCCCATAGTAATTGCAGTCTGTACTCGCGTATCAACGCCTTGTTTTTCAAGGAAATCCTGAAGAGCCAAGCAATTCATGACGGTACCCAACATACCCATGTAATCAGCGCGTGCGCGTTCCATGCCACGTTGCTGTAACTCTGCACCACGGAAGTAGTTTCCACCGCCAACGACGATTGCTACTTGGGTGCCGTTCTTAACTACATCTGCGATCTGTTTGGCAACGCCTTGGACAACATCTGGATCAACGCCGATGCCTTTATGTCCACCAAAAACTTCTCCAGAAAGTTTAAGGAGCACCCTGCCATAACCTGACATAAGTGCTCCTTTCCTTCGAACTTACTACTTATTAAGTTCTATAAGTTTATTACTGACCTACGCGGAATCGGGTGAAGGCTTTCACTGCAGTGCCAGCCTCATCCAGAATCTGCTTTACGGTCTTCTTGGCATCCTTCGCAAATGCTTGCTCGACTAGCGAGATTTCCTTTACGAATCCAGTTACGCGACCTTCGATGATCTTGGCAAGGGCAGCCTCTGGCTTACCCTCTTCGCGCGCGGTCTCTTCTGCGATGCGACGCTCCTTCTCGATTAGATCGGCAGGAACTTCATCACGGTGCACGAACTGTGGTGCAAATGCCGCAATATGTTGTGCAACATCTTTGCCAACTTCAATCGCATCCTTAGTTAGTTGAACTAAAACGCCAACTTGTGGTGGCAAATCTGGGCTGGTCTTGTGCAGATAGATTCCGACTGGAGAACCTGCATGAACAGAGATTCGACGAATTTCGATCTTCTCACCCAATGTTGCGTTCGCTTCATCGATATGTTGTTGAACAGTGCGACCTGCTGAGATTTCGCTCTTAAGGTAAGAATCCAAATCTGCAGATTGAACCTTCATCAAGTGCTCGATGAGTTCATCGCCAAGTGCTTGGAAACGCTCACCTTTAGCAACGAAATCTGTTTCGCAGTTAAGTTCGAGCATTGCACCAAGATCGCCAACAACGCGTGCCACGACTAATCCATTAGAAGTGGTGCGTCCTTCGCGCTTAGTTACACCCTTTAGACCCTTAACTCGGATGATCTCTACCGCCTTATCGAAATCTCCACCTGCTTCATCTAGCGCCTTCTTGCAATCGAGCATTCCTGCTGCGGTTGCTTCACGTAAACGCTTTACATCTTCTGCTGTATAACTCACTTTGCTTCAGTCGCTCCTTCGAGAATTTCCTTCTCCCAATCAGCAAGTGGCTCTCC
Organism: uncultured Actinomycetes bacterium; assembly: GCA_964647945.1. Lineage (GTDB taxonomy): Bacteria > Actinomycetota > Actinomycetes > Nanopelagicales > Nanopelagicaceae > ZLKRG08. The sequence continues at coordinate 4,858 of CAZYJU010000044.1, forward strand.
TGCTGCTACGCCAACTTGCGCTCCATCTTTTCCTTCTTCTTTAACATCTGAAGCTTGTGCAGAGCGAGCTTGTAGGCCAGCTGCAATTGCATCGGCGATAACGCGAGTTAGTAGACCGATTGAACGGATTGCATCATCGTTACCTGGAATCTTGTAATCAACTTCATCTGGATCGCAATTGGTATCAAGGATTGCGATAACTGGAATACCTAGCTTCTTAGCTTCTTGAACTGCTAAGTGCTCCTTCTTTGTATCGACAACCCAAATCGCTGCAGGAAGCTTGGTCATGTTACGAATACCATCAAGGTTCTTGGTTAGCTTCTCGCGTTCGCGGCGAAGTACCAAAAGTTCCTTCTTGGTAAGTAGCTGATCATTTGCTGCTTCTAACGCTTCCAATTCCTTAAGGCGCTGGATTCGCTTGTATACGGTTGGGAAGTTGGTAAGCATTCCACCTAGCCAACGCTCAGTAACTGATGGCATACCAACGCGTTGTGATTGCTGGATGATCGGTTCTTGAGCTTGCTTTTTGGTGCCAACGAAAAGAATATTTCCACCCTTAGCAACAGTGTCCTTTACGAATTCATATGCTGAATCGATAAGACCCAATGATTGCTGGATGTCGATGATGTAGATGCCATTACGTTCTGTGAAAATAAAACGCTTCATCTTCGGATTCCAACGACGAGTCTGATGTCCAAAGTGAACACCGCTGTCGAGGAGTTCGCGCATTGTTACTACTGCCACTTGGGCACGCTCCTTTTTCAGTTTCGAGATTCACCCGAAACTGCACTCGGTTTTCGAACCAAACGATCTGTTTGGCTCCCTCGCATCGTTTGAACTGTGCTCACTTTTGTGAGACCGAGGTTCATCCCCGAACAGATAAATCTGGAGGGTTGATGCTGTGATGTCACACAGATTCGCTTTTTGGGCTGACTATGTGCAGGCGAAATTCTATCTATGAGCGTGAGATATGGAAAATCAAGGAATATTCAAGCGGTAATCAAGCCCGCGGATGAGCTTGTTTGAATGCCGAATGAAGGCGTTCTGCTGAAACGTGGGTATAAATCTGAGTAGTTGAAAGCGATGCGTGGCCCAGGATCTCTTGCACCGTTCTTAGATCTGCGCCGCCTTCTAATAAATGCGTTGCGGCAGAGTGACGAAGTGCGTGCGGGCCAAGTTCAATAGTTTTATAAACCACTTCTCGAACTTGGCGTTGATCGATGCGTTTTCCGCGTGCACCCAAGAAGAGCGCATCTTTGCTTTTTTCATTAGCTAATTGAGAGCGAACCTCTAGCCACTTTTCTATGGCTGCAACTGCAGGTCTGCCAATTGGAATCACCCGCTCTTTATTTCCTTTGCCGAGCACTCGAATAGTTTGCCGCTCCCAATCAATATCTTTGATATCTAGCCCACAAAGTTCAGATACTCGAGCTCCAGATGCATAGAGCATTTCAACCATCGCAAGATTCCTAATTGCTGTCAGTTCGCCACTCTCTTCTGCATAAGTCTCAAGTGATTGCATTGCAAGGTCTGCGCTTTTGACATCGAGAATTTCAGGAAGAACCCGATGCGCTTTCGGAGTTACTAAATTAGCGCCCACATCGCTAGGGATAATTCCGTGTTTATGCGCCCACTTGGTGAAAAGTTTTATGGAGGTAGCGCGGCGCGACAAAGTTGTTCGTGATGACCCTTTGGTCTGTTGATTTGCAAGCCAACTACGTAAGTGGGCAATAGATAGATTTGAGATATCTTCAACGCCAAGTGCCTGTAAGTGGCTAATCAGTGATTCAAGATCTCCAACATAAGCCCTGATGGTGTTCTCTGAAAGGGACCGCTCTTGGATTAAATATGAATCGAAACGCTCCAGCGTTTGCTTGAGTGTTCCACTTGATTCCATAGCAAAAGGCTACCCCGATAACTTTTGGTTACGAGGTAGCCCTTCGCGTATTTGGTTAGCTACTTAATCAATTGTGTGTAAACCACCTTTTTACCTAACACAATTCGGTAATAGCTGCCCTTCACCGGAGCCTTACTTTGCGTAATCACGCCATCACCGCCCCCATTTAGCGCCAACCAATCTGTCGTTCGATAAACAACTTTGCCTTTGAGTTTTGAGCCCACCTTGATAGTGATTAACTCCCAGGCATATTTCTGAGCGAGATTGACATTTACTTTGTAGATTTTTTTGTACTTCTTCCAAGTAATTTGATTCTTGTTCAGTATCAATTGTCTTGCAGCTTCTGCCTTTGCAGCCTGTGATTCAAGAAGTGCTAGTCGATCTGCTTCCGCCTTTGCAGCGGCTGCAGCAGCGGCTTCGTCATTTGTGAGCGCCGCTGCCGCAGCATCTGCCGCAGCTTTATCTGCAGCTAATTTCTCAGCTGCAGCTTTAGCTGCTGCTTCATCTGCAGCCTTCTTATCAGAATCACTTACTGTTACGGTGATGTAAGGAGTATTTGCTTCAAGATAAGTACCAGAAGCGCTCTTAGTTGCCCGTACATTGCATGTGCCAGCCTTCAGACCGGTGACTACTCCCTCACTTGTTACTGAACAAATTTCAGGTGTAGTCGTTGAATAGGTCACGACACCAGAACCTGCACCACCAGTAATGGTGAGCTTTGTAGTTTTGGTGAGCTGAATGGTTGATTCAGCTGATGCGATTGAGACGGATGGCTGACTCAAATAGGTAACTGAGATTCCTCCCGAGCCACCTGTTGAAGTTCCACCACCACCGCCGCCGCCACCGCCCGATGACGCCGCGTTTACAGTAATTGATACTGCAGATGAAGTTCTATTTATATAAGCACCATTCTCTGGGTTATTCGCAGTAACTGAACAAGTGCCGACTGTCAGAGCCGTTACTACTCCAGATGCGTTTACAGAGCAAACGCTGGTAGTCGAACTTGCATATGTGAATGCGATAGTACCGCTTCCACCACCGGCAGTTAACTGTGCAGTTGCACCAACGGTCATGCTGCTCTTATCCGCTGAAAGTGTCACAGGTGACTGCAACTCTCTATAACCGAACTCAGAGATGTGGCAGGTATAGATAGTGATTGTCGAACCATTATCAATATATCCGTCGTTCTCCTGATCAGAGCAGAATGTTTCACCAGGTAGTGAAGAAATCTGCGGAATCAGCTGATATCCACCAGAAACCAAGGAGTGAGCAAGTTGTGCATATGCAGTGATATCTGGCATGTCGATAACCAAAGGCTTATCGAAATTATAGAAATTACTTGTAACATCTACGGTTAGTACTGGGAAATTAGCAGCACTGTCATTTGCGGCAATTACTGAAAGTTCGACATCCTGACCAGTTTTAAGCGCTGTAGGCAGAGTGATTATCACATCGATAGTACTTCCACCCAAAGGTATAGATACAGGCACGGTACTTCCAGCTTCAGATGTAGAACTCGCAAAGATCAAGAAGATCTGGTTGCTTGGAGACTCTGTT
>CAZYJU010000045.1:0-1278 GCA_964647945.1 uncultured Actinomycetes bacterium
TAACTAGATCTACACCAGAAGGCGCTCGAGATTTTCTGGTTCCAGTTAGATTGCAACCTGGTTCTTGGTATGCGCTTCCACAATCTCCACAATTATTTAAGCAGTTATTGATGGTGGCCGGAATGGAGCGTTACTATCAAATTGCTCGATGTTTCCGCGATGAAGATTTCCGTGCAGATCGTCAACCAGAATTTACTCAGCTAGATATCGAAATGTCTTTTATCGATCAAGAAGATATTCTCTCTTTGATTGAGAAGTTGCTGGCACAAATCTGGCTGGAAGTTAAGGATTATCGAATCCCACTTCCTATCCCACGAATGACATATCTAGATGCCATGAATAGATATGGTTCTGATAAACCTGATCTGCGATTTGGCCTGGAATTAGTTGACATGACTACATTCTTTAAGGATACGAATTTCCGGGTTTTCCAAGCTCCTTATGTTGGAGCGGTAGTGATGCCAGGTGGAGCAGATTCACCTCGTCGCGAATTAGATGGTTGGCAAGATTGGGCAAAAGCCAGAGGCGCTAAAGGTCTTGCATATATTTTGGTTCAGACAGATGGAACTTTGGGTGGCCCGGTTGCCAAGAATCTATCTGAAGTTGAATTATCTAAAGTGGCCGAAGAGGCAGGTGCAAAACCTGGTGATGCAATCTTCTTTGCAGCTGGAAAGAAGTCAGATTCGCAAGCCCTGCTTGGAGCAGTAAGACTTGAAATCGGACGCCGCCGAAATTTAATCGACGAAAACAAATGGGAATTTCTATGGGTGGTGGATGCTCCGATGTTCGAAGCTACCGAAGATGGCGGTTGGACTGCGGTACACCATCCCTTTACTGGACCTAAGCCAGAGTTTGCGAAGAGTTTTAAAGATGATCCTGCTAACGCACTTGCGTATGCATACGACATCGTATTAAACGGCACTGAATTAGGTGGAGGATCCATTCGTATTCACGACCAACAGATGCAACGTGATGTCTTTGAAGTCATCGGATTAACCAAAGAAGAGGCGCAGAGCAAATTTGGATTCTTGCTTGAAGCGTTTCAATATGGCCCACCTCCACATGGCGGTTTAGCTATCGGCGTTGATCGTCTCTGTGCACTTCTTGCAGGTGCAGATTCAATTAGAGAGGTGATTGCCTTTCCTAAGACCGCATCCGGGGGAGATCCTTTAACTGGAGCGCCTACGCCAATTACTGCTGCGCAACGTAAAGAGGCTGCGATAGATGCAAACCCAGATCAACTTAGTAAAAATTAAGTTGCCAGCATGAATTTTTCGC
>CAZYJU010000045.1:1378-8189 GCA_964647945.1 uncultured Actinomycetes bacterium
TTTAGTAATAGCGCTTACTGCTTGCGGCGCCTCTCAACAATATGCCGGCAGTAAATCAGATGGCGCATTCTTTACCGTTCCAAACGGGTGGTTCCAGATCAGCAATTCTGAATTGAACAAAGAGGAAGCAAAGAGCACTGACCAGGATGCCTTGGATAGATTATCAATGGTCACCTACCAAGTCGGTTTCAGTGCAAAGAAGAAGGTAACGCCAGAACAAGTTTTTCTCCTTGACCCGACTGAACATCCAGTGGTCTTTGCAAGATTTCGTGATCTGTTTCCCGAAGAACGAAATTCAATCAGTTTAAACTCATTGCGCAACATCATCTTGCCAGTTACTGAATTGCTAGATGGCACCATCGAAAATACCCGGAACTTCCAATTGATCGATGACCAAGAGGTAGTTGATAAAGGTGGTCGCGGCGTCAATTTGATCTACAGTTTTGATTTTGAAGGCGTAAACGAAACCATCAACCAAACTGCTTTATATTCAAATGATCAGAGCAAGATCTATTTGCTGATAGCTAGATGTACCACCGAGTGTTATAACAAGAATTCCCAAGAGATTTCCAAGATTGTTGAATCCTTTACAGTTAGGGGAGCGAGATGACTTTAGATAGCGCAGGTCGCAAACGAGATTCTGAGAGAAAGACACGAGTACATCTATCTTTCTTTGACCGCATAAAGTTCCTAGTTCTCTTCGGCATCACTTATTTGGTGCTGGTATGGGCTCTCATGTCGGAGAATCCGCTCTACAGTTTCACCGATGCCGCAAGCGAAACCGCGGATAAATATCGCTGGCTCTTCTATTTAGCCGCTTTTGAAGTCGTAAGACAATTACATTTCTTAGTTTCGGAATATGTCTCGCCATATCACCGTATTTGGCAGTGGTACTTCAAATCAGTAAATAAAATTCTAGGGATCTTCTCTGATTGGACAAGATTTAGAATCTCAAGAGCCATTAAATTATTAGTTTGGATCGCAATACTCTCAGTTATTTTGGGCGCGATCTATAAATTGCCACCAGCGCAAGCTCTATTTATGGCTCCACAAGCTCTATGGGCTGCGCTTCCATTGATTGCGCAACTTCTCTTCGCAGTGGTCTTCATCTTAATCCAATTTGTAGCGCTCTTCTGGTTCTTAAGTCGCGGTGGAATAGATACATATTTCCCTGATGATATAAACACTCGCTTTAGCGATGTGTGGGGACAAGATCATGTGCTCGAGCGAATTCGAGAGAACCTACTCTTCCTAGAAGATCCAGAAGCGATTGAACGCCACGGTGGTTATGTACCAGGTGGAATTTTATTATGGGGTCCTCCTGGTACCGGTAAGACTTTAATGGCCGAATCAATGGCCGGCGAAACTGGAAAACCATTTATATTCGTTGATCCAGGAGCATTTAACAACATGTTCTTTGGAATTGGTGTGTTAAAAGTTAAATCATTATTTAGAAAATTAAGAAAACTCGCCCTTCGTTATGGCGGAGTGGTGGTCTTCTTTGATGAAGCAGACGCACTGGGAAATCGCGGAATTGTGACAACTGGTCAACGCATGGAAGCAGATCGCTGCCACGGCGGAAATTACTTATCTGAGGCAGCGGTAAATGTTCTAACACGTGAGAAGTTTGTAATGGGTGGAGCTGCAGGCGGTGGTGGTGCAGGTATGGGAACCTTGCAGGCGCTACTTACAGAACTTTCAGGGCTTAAGAAACCGAGGGGCTTTTTCAATCGAATAGTTAGAAGAACGCTAGGAATGCGTCCTAAGAATCCACCGAAGTATCGAATCCTTGTGGTTATGGCTACCAATATGCCAGAAGCATTAGATGAAGCGCTACTTAGACCTGGTCGAATTGATCGCATGTACCGCGTTGGTTATCCAAGCAAAAATGGACGCGTTCGTACTTATCAAGGTTATTTAGATAAAGTCTCACATTCACTCTCACCTGAAGAGATTGAAAAGCTAGCGATTATGACACCGTATTCAACCGGTGCAACAATCAAAGATATGATCAACGAAGCGTTGATTATCGCAATTAGAGATGGCAGAACCTCTATTACTTGGCCTGATGTAATTAGGGCCAAACAACAGAAGGAATTAGGCCCATCAGAAGATGTCGAATACATCGAGCGTGAACGCCATGCCATTGCAGTTCATGAGGCCTGCCATGCGGTGGTTGCGCATCGAGTGCGACAACATATGAATATTGATTTAGCAACGATCGAAAAAGGTAGCGACTATCTAGGCATGGTTGCGAGCATTCCACCAGATGATCAGTTCACTCGTTGGAAGAGTGAATACCAATCTGACATCCTTGTTTCACTTGCATCTTTAGCCGGAGAGAGAATGTTCTTTGATGGCGATAATTCATCAGGTGTCTCTGGAGATCTAGAATCCGCGACAACTATTGCAAGTTTGATGGAAGGTCATTGGGGAATGGGTTCAACCATCTCTTCTCATGCCTCAAATCGTAGATTTGAAGTTGGCGCTCCAGGCGGTGGCAAAGGTCGAGATGAGAATGATCGCGAACTACGTAGAGCGCTTTCAGACCGAATCGAAGATAATTTAAATCAGCTGCTCGATAAGGCTGAACAACTATTAAAGAAAAATCGACGTGAAGTTTTGGCGCTGGCACATGCCTTAGAAACTCACAAGACATTGCCTGGTGAAGATGTGGTTGCAGTGATCGAAGGCCAACTTGGGACCATCGCCGATGGCAGACCTTATTTGGACGATCAATTTATGAAAGAGATTGAGCAGTATCACAAAGCATGTGTAGGCGCCCATCTAGAGCATAGAACTCCAGAGATTGCGCTTCCTGCGTTGCCTGCAGTTAGCTCTTAATTTCTTAACTGTTTCTGCAAAGAGCCTTCCTTGAGGGGTTATTTCGGAGGTTATCGTTGGGTAATTGGTAAGGTAGCGCCATGGGACCTGGTGGAATTGCAACCATAATCGCTTCATGTTCGCTATTAATCATCGCGACTGCGATCGGTTATGCGGTGGTTCGACTCAGCCGCTTTATCGATGAAGCCAAGTTGACTCTAAAGACTCTAACTGACGAGACCACCCCGTTGATCAAAGAATCTACTCGCACAGTCGAGTTGGTAAATGGTCCCCTTGAGAGCATCAATCGCATTACCAAGAATGTAGAAAATGTAACTGACAAAGTTGCCGGCGCTGCAGAGGATTTCGTATCGAAAGGTGGTCCAGCTGTAAAAGCGCTTGGGTTACTTGCTGCAGGAGCAAAGAAACGCGGAAAGAAAAAATAATTGGATTCCGCAGATATCCGCGCACGCTGGTTGCGCTTCTTTGAGTCGGGCAATCGCGAAAACCTTCCACACGTAGTAGTTCCATCTGCGTCTTTAATTGCTGATGACCCGAATCTTCTTTTAGTTAACGCCGGTATGGTCCCCTTTAAGCCATTCTTTTTGGGTGAGGTTTCGCCACCATATAAGCGCGCAACTTCGGTTCAGAAATGTGTCCGCACTTTAGATATAGATGAAGTTGGCAAAACAACTCGACATGCATCTTTCTTTCAAATGTGTGGAAATTTCTCCTTCGGTGATTACTTCAAAGAGGGAGCGATTAAGTTAGCTTGGGATTTGCTAACGCGACCAATCGCTGACGGCGGATACGGATTTCCTGAGAGCAGGCTCTGGGTAACCGTCTATGAAGATGATGATGAAGCCGAGCAGATCTGGCATAAAGTAATTGGCGTTCCCAAGGAACGTATTCAACGTCGAGATATGAATGATAACTATTGGTCTATGGGTGTACCTGGACCATGCGGACCATGTTCTGAAATTTATTACGACCGAGGACCAGAGTATGGAAAAGATGGCGGACCGATCGCTGATGAAGAGCGATATCTAGAGGTTTGGAATTTAGTTTTCATGCAATACGAGCGAGGCGCAGGTTCTGGTAAAACTGATTATCCAATAATGGGTGAGCTACCAAATAAGAATATTGATACTGGGTTGGGCTTAGAACGTATGGCCGCTATTTTGCAAGGCGTCGAAAACATCTACGAAATTGATACCACTCGAATAATTCTAAATAAAGCGGTTGATTTAACGGGTGTTAAATACGGAGCATCTGCAAAGAGCGACGTCTCGCTGCGCGTAATTGCAGATCATGCTAGAACCGCCGCAATGTTGATTTGCGATGGAGTCACGCCTGGCAACGAAGGACGTGGCTATGTGCTCCGCCGAATGATGCGTAGAACTATTCGAAATATGCGCCTACTTGGCTCTGAAGAGCCTGTTATCAAAGAGCTAATAGAAGCATCTATAAAGGCAATGAGCCCCCAGTATCCAGAGTTAATAACGGATCAAAGTCGTATTCAAAAGGTGGCAATTGCTGAAGAAGAGGCTTTCTTACAGACCTTAAAGAGTGGAACTTTAATATTTGATTCTGCAGCGCAAGAGGTAAAGCAAGCCGGTGGCAAATTGATCTCCGGCGATTCGGCTTTCAAATTACATGATACTTATGGATTTCCAATTGACCTGACTTTAGAGATGGCAAATGAAGCGGGTCTCGAAGTTGATTCTGAGGGTTTTCGTAGACTAATGAAAGAACAGCGCGAACGCGCTAAAGCTGATTCCAAAGCGAAGAAGAGCGGCCATACCGATCTCACGGAGTATCGAAAGATCGCTGATGAGATGGGTGTTTCTGAATTTATTGGTTATCACCATTTAGAAGCGGAAGCGAAAGTGCGTGGTCTATTAGTAGATGGTCGTAGCGCAAATAGCGCCGCGGAAGGTGATGAGGTAGAGGTAATTCTTGATCGCACCCCTTTCTATGCTGAAGGTGGCGGGCAATTAGCAGATGGTGGAATTATCACCTTAAGTAACGGTGCAAAGATTCAAATCGATGATGTGCAAGCACCCGTTCCTTCATTGAACGTACATAGAGGGCGTGTAATCGTAGGTTCAGTTGAATTAGGAAATCAGGTTCATGCTTCAATTGATTTAGAGCGTCGTCGCGCTATCTCTCGCGCACACTCTGCAACACATATGGTTCACAAAGCTTTCCGCGAAATTTTAGGTGAGACCGCAACACAGGCAGGTTCTGAGAATTCACCAGGTAGGTTCCGTTTTGATTTTCCAGCAACTGGCGCCGTTTCAGCATCTGTTTTAAGCGATGTTGAAGCTCGTGTAAACACTCTCTTGCTTGAGGATTGGGAAGTTACTGCAGAGATAATGAGCCAAGACGAAGCGAAAAAATTGGGCGCTATGGCTCTCTTCGGTGAGAAATATGGCGATCAAGTACGAGTAGTAAGCGTTGGTGATTGGGCTAAGGAACTTTGCGGCGGAACCCACGTCTCTCGCACGGGACAGCTCGGTCTAATCAAGATTCTCTCAGAATCATCTATTGGTGCAGGCGTGCGCCGCGTTGAAGCGCTAGTTGGTGTTGATGCATATAAATTCCTGGCTCGTGAGCATATTTTAGTTAATCAACTAACCGATCTCATTAAGGGCTCAAAAGCGGAAGAGCTACCAGAACGAATTAACGGTCTGATAGATCGCTTGAAGGAGATTGAGAAAGAGTTGGGCCAGATCCGATCCGCGCAAGCTCTCGCACAAGTATCTGGTTTGATTTCGAACGCCAAGGATATAAACGGATTTAAGTTCCTTGCTTCTCATTTAGATGATGGAATTGCAGTAGAAGATTTGCGAACGATGGCTCTTGATATTCGCAATCGCTTAGGTGAGAGCGTAGTCGCGCTAGTTAGCGTGATCGATAAGAAGCCGATGTTGGTTACTGCAGTTTCTGAAACGCCACGAAATAAAGGTGTTAAAGCAGGAGCGCTAGTGAAGTTAGCTTCAACTATTTTGGGCGGTGGCGGTGGTGGGAAGGATGATTTCGCACAAGGCGGCGGAATCGATCCAAGCCAAGTGGCAAATGCGTTGATTGCGATAGAGCAGGAGATTTCAAGCTAATGCGATTTGGGCGCAGGCTCGGAATCGATTTTGGCCAAGTCCGAGTAGGAATAGCGCTCTGTGACGAGGACGGATTGGTTTGCACACCGCTTACTACCTTGAAGAACGATGGAACTCTGTTCTCTAAATTATCTGAAATTATCTCGGAATATGAGCCAGTTAAAGTTTATGTTGGTAAACCCAAGCAATTAAGCGGGGTCGAAGGTACAACTGCTGAGAGCGTCTCCAATTTTGTACAGAGGTTTGAAGAGAGTTTTGGAGTCACAGTTCAATTAATTGATGAGCGGTTAACAAGTAAAAGCGCCGAGCAGAAATTACGGTTAGCAGGGAAAAGCGCGAAAGAAAGTCGCGGATTGATTGATCAACTAGCTGCCACTGCAATTTTGGAGCTGGGTGTTGAAATGGATAAGCGTGACAGACGGTAAAAGATCATTAATTCAATCACTTTGGCGTAAATATTGGCCAGCCTTAGCTGGTATCGCTTTTACTTTCATATTGGCTTTCTCACTCTTTCTAATTAGGAGCAATCTTTCTAAGGTTGCTGATTTTCCTTCTCGAGAGATCTCCAAGAACGAGCAGACAATCTCGTTTCATATAGGGGATTCAGCAACGGGCCTTGAAATTGCTCAGGATCTCTACAAGGCAGGCGTAACTGCTTCAGTTACATCCTTCTATCAGCTCGCAATTGATGACCCAAGATCCATGCAAATTGCACCTGGTGAATATTCAATTAACACGAAGATTTCTGCGCGTCAGGCGTTAGATCAACTTTTAGATACCAAGCGGATTCAGAATCTCATTTCAGTCATAGAAGGTGATTGGAGAAGTGAGATCTTTGAAAAAATGGCAAGGAACAATTTCACTAATCT
>CAZYJU010000046.1:0-4675 GCA_964647945.1 uncultured Actinomycetes bacterium
GTGCCCTTGGTGGGGGTCGAACCCACACTGGAAGGATTTTAAGTCCTCTGCCTCTGCCGTTGGGCTACAAGGGCGCTATATCAACTGCGCAAATCTACCTGCTTTTTTGAGCGCAGAGTCCAACATGGCTTCGGTCAGCTTCCCGGTGAAGGTGTTCTGCTGGCTGGGATGATAACTGCACATTATTAAGTACTTCACACCTTCATGTTCATACTTGATCTCAACTCCATGGCCAAAGGCAGCTTTCGGTATCTGATGGCCTCGTAATTTTAGATTCTTAATAAGTGCATCGAAGGCAAATTTCCCAAGCACTACAAATGAACGAACATATGGCATCGTCAAATCTAATTCGGTGTGTAACCAGTTAGAACAAGTATCTCGCTCCTCGTTATCTGGTTTGTTATCAGGTGGCGCGCAGCGAACCGCACAGATAATTCGTGCACCTTTTAACTTCTGTCCATCTTCTCTCGAAATGCTAGTTGGGATTTTTGCAATTCCAATTCGATGTAGAGATCCAAATAGCCAATCACCAGATGAATCACCTGTAAAAATTCTTCCAGTCCGATTTGCCCCATGCGCTCCAGGTGCAAGGCCAACAATCAAAAGTTTCGGTTTCTCTGCGCCAAATCCAGGTACTGCTTTTCCCCAATACTCTTGGTCTTGATATGACTTACGTTTGGTAATCGCTACCTCTTCACGCCACTGCACCAACCTTGGACACTTTCGACATTTGATGATTGCAGAATCAAGTTCTGCAATTGATCTAATTTTGTTCGCCAAGATTCCAAGCCATTCCATCCAAAATATCTGATTCACTTGCAACAAATTCTTTTGCATCTGTTGCTTTCATGATCTCTGAAAGTACCAATGAGCCTGCACCAATTACATCGACTCGACCAGGATGCATATATCCAAGGGCAGCTCGTTGATCTCTAGTCATCTTCAGAAACATCTCTGAAACTTGATGGGTTTTATCAGCTGAGATTCTTGATAAATGAATGGAATATCGATCGTAAACAGGTAATTCAAGCGCAGCTGCTGCAACCGTGGTTGCAGTTCCGGCTACTGCGATCAAAGTCTTTGCCTCTGTTATTTTCACAAACTTAGCGGCCTCTGCAATTGCGCTTTGAATATCGCTTCGCGCACTCTCAATTTCAGAGCTAGAGGCTGGGTCATTATTGAAATGACGTTCCGACATTCTGACGCACCCAATATTTACGCTCTTGGCCGCGACAACATCTCGATATCCAAATACAAATTCTGTCGAACCACCGCCGATATCTACCACTAAGAATGGCGCAAGCGATTCTGGTAACTCTTTTGTGGCTCCTAGAAAAGAAAGTCGCGCCTCTTCTTCCCCACTAATCACCTCAGGTTCGATGCCGAGTCGACTCTTTACTCCAGAGATAAAAACTTCACGATTTGTCGCATCTCTAGTCGCACTTGTTGCACAGAATCTAATCTTCTCAACACCCCGCCGGGAAATTTCCAACGCATATTTATCGATAGCGGTAAATGTTCTATTTATTGCGTCAGGATGAAACTGACCAGTTTGGTCCACACCTTGGCCAAGTCTTACGATTTCCATGAGGCGTTCGACCTCGCGCAATTTTCCGCCACTAATATCTGCGATCAATAATCTAATTGAATTGGTTCCACAATCAATAGCTGCTACTCGCACGGATTCTCCAGCCACCACTTAGGCAACTTAGCTAACGCTTCATCGCCAAGTGGATTTACTCCGGGCTCCGTAGATAGAGAGTGCGCGATTAGAGAATGTAAACATTTAACGCGCTCCGGCATCCCTCCTGCGCTTACCCCATCTACCTCTGGAACCGTTAAATTTAAACGCTTTGCCAAGGCATCTCTTGCAGCTAAATAATCTTCATGAGCTGCGGCGTAATTGCCTGATAATTCTGGATCTGATTGCAATCTTTGGTTCATCTCTGACATCAATCCGCCATTTTCGAGAGTCGAGATCGCGCCAGTTAACTTTGGGCATGTCGCGTAGTAAAGAGTTGGAAATGGGGTTCCATCACTCAATCTAGGTGGAGTCTCAACAACCGCAGGTTTACCGCAAGGACATCTATAAGAAATTGCTGCTACATCCCGGGGATCACGTTGTAGTTGACGCCCGATACATGCCAAATCTGCTTCACTCGGTGCGCGTTCAATCACTTATCTTTTCCAGATTCAGTTATGGTTGCAATTAACCGTGAATACCAAGGCACGCCAGCTGGCACATTACTCGCGATTTTATTGGAACTATCTTCGCCTTCGAGCGTAACTGGATTTGTAAGAATGTATTGACGTTCTCCTGGAAGCACAAAATGTAAACGAGTACGAGCTTGGGACTTGATGTAGTTGGGATCATTCCAGAGTTCCAACTCTCTTCGAGCCTCTTCAAGCGCAGCTTGATTTGCCTTTACTTGTGCGCTTAGAGCATTTATCTGTGCACGTTGGGCGAAATAATTCTGAAGCGGAGATCCAATCAAAACAATCACTAAGAAGAAAAGACCGGTGACTAATAGAAAACGTGAAGCTCTATCTATTCGCTTTCTGCGATAGCTGCTTCTTCGTCGAGACACGGGGTTCCTGTCTTTCGTACTTGTAAAGATCTTCGGATTTTAGATTTGACGCTATAACAAATCTTAAAACTTAAATCTTAAATCTTGGAAAAGCCGCGCGACCTGCGTATTTTGCACCCTCTGCAAGCTCATCTTCGATACGAAGCAACTGGTTGTACTTTGCTACACGCTCACTTCTAGCCGGTGCGCCAGTCTTGATTTGACCGCAATTAGTCGCGACTGCCAAATCAGCGATAGTTACATCTTCGGTCTCGCCAGAGCGATGGCTCATCATGTTTCGATACCCGGCTCGGTGAGCAAGTTCGACTGCATCCAGCGTCTCTGTTAGGGAACCGATCTGATTTACCTTTACCAGCATCGCATTTGCAGTTGCAGAAGAGATGCCGCGAGCTAAGCGCTCTGGGTTGGTTACGAATAAGTCATCTCCAACTAATTGCACTTTACTACCAAGTTCTTTGGTAATCGCGGCCCAGCCATCCCAATCATCTTCATCCAATGGATCTTCAATTGAAACTAGTGGATATGCATCAACCAAGCTGGAGTAATAAGCAATCATCTCTGCAGAAGTTAATTGCTTTCCTTCGAATGCGTACTTTCCGTTCTCGTGAAATTCTGTTGCGGCAACATCCATCGCCAAAGCAATCTCTTTGCCTGCTTTAAATCCGGCAAGTTCGACAGCTTCTAATATCAAATCTAATGCTGCACGATTGCTATCCAAATTTGGTGCGAAGCCACCTTCGTCACCAATACTGGTTGCGAGCCCTCGCTTCTTAAGCACAGATTTGAGTGAATGATAAATCTCAGCGCCCCAACGCAATGACTCTTTGAAAGTATCTGCTCCAATCGGTGCGACCATGAACTCTTGAATGTCTACATTGGTGTCAGCATGTGCACCGCCATTTAAAATATTCATCATCGGGACTGGCAACACATGTGCATTATTGCCACCTACATATTTGAACAATGAGAGATCAGCATGCTCTGCGCTAGCTTTTGCAACTGCAAGCGAAACACCAAGAATTGAGTTAGCTCCCAATTTGGCTTTGTTTTTTGTGCCATCTAAATCAATCATGGTTTGATCAATTAAGCGCTGATCTTGGGCATCTAATCCAACAATCTCAGGCGCGATTACATCATTTACATTCTTGATTGCCTTCTCAACGCCTTTTCCCAAATATCGCTTTCCGCCATCTCGAAGCTCGACCGCTTCAAACGCACCAGTAGAAGCTCCGGAAGGAACAGCAGCTCTTGCTGCGGTGCCATCTTCTAGTAAGACTTCAACTTCAACAGTTGGATTTCCGCGCGAATCTAAAATTTCACGAGCGCCTAACGCTTCAATAATGGCCACTTAATAACTCCAATTCCAGATCTACTGTTAAATTATTTCTCGAAGCCACTTTGCTTCCAATACCGGACTATTTTACAAGGCTTCAACACGTTTGATCTCTTCCGAAATCTCACGTGCGCGAGATCTAAGTAGATCTTCCGGCTCAATTCCAAGTTTGATTGCCGCTACTACCGCCGCTACCAAAGCATCTCCAATAGCGACTTCTGGCGGAACTTCATTGTTCAATTCAGCGGCTGGTAGTCCCAAGTCTATTCCATTCTTATCTGCACGGTATATCAATTTGGTTAGCAATTGCAGGGCGGGTTGAGAGAGCGCTACGCCATCGGTTGCCGATTTACGTCCCTTCTCCTCTGCTTTCAATTTTTCCCAATTAGCAAGCAATTCATCATTGGAATTAATTTTCACATCCGCAAAAACATGTGGGTGTCTTCGAATTAATTTGTCAGATATGCCTCGCGCTACATCTTCAATGTTGAATGGATCTGTTGGATGTTCTTGTGCAATTCGAGAGTGAAAGTAAACTTGAAGCAAAATGTCACCAAGCTCTTCCTTCATTGCTTGACGATCGTCTTCATCAATAGAATCTATAAATTCGTAAGATTCTTCAAGTAAATACTTAATTAGCGACTTATGAGTCTGCTCGGCATCCCATGGACACCCGCCTGGAGAGCGCAAACGATCCATTACCTCAGCTAAACGAAGTAATTCGGAACTCATTGCTCTAATTAGTATCTATTCG
>CAZYJU010000046.1:4775-7729 GCA_964647945.1 uncultured Actinomycetes bacterium
TTTAAGGAGTTAAAGACTTAACTGCAGATCCAGCAGCATCATATGATGTTAAATCTGCGATTTCAGAATCCCATGTTCCGTATTGCGGATTGATTTTGATTCCAATTTTTGAAGTTAGCGCACGCACCAGATTTTGCACTGCAGTGCCTACGTTATCTTCAGTAATACCTGAGGCTTTGGCTCGCTCTGAAAGTTGCTCAGAAATTAGAATGCTTTGAACATAGAAATCAAAATCGCTAGGAGCTAATTGTGCACTTACCAGCGCCTGTGCAAGTTGCTCAGGTCCACCCAATTGATTGAGAATCTCTGCCTTACGGGCATCAACCATCGCTTTAGTAATATTGATTTGATTCTCTTCCGCTAATTTCTCGAAGATAGTGGCAATCACCAAGAAGCGAAGTTCAGCTCGATTTAACTCTTCTCCAAAACTCAACTGCATCTGAGAAGTCTCATAGTTTCTACGCTCAGCGAGAATCTCTGATACCCGACTTTGTACGGTGTTTTGAGAGATTTTGGTATCTCCAATTTGTGCTGCCACTCCCGCATCGCATGCGGTAAGTAGCGCCAAACCTGCGATTGCTAAAAACCCACTGATTAACTTCTTCATAGCCGCTTATCCTAATTATCTAATTCCTAATTGATTACCATTTAATTACTATTTAGCTTCTAGTTTTAACTTTCCAGCAATTCTTGGAGCACCATCGTGGTCCAAGCAATGATGGAATTATCTCTTAATTTACTGGTTTCGCCCAATGGGCTCCATTTCTCCGCAGGTAACGCGATTAACGCCACATTGCCACCACCTTGTGTATTAGTTTTATACAAGGATCCAGGGAAGATTCTCTGCATTTTCAGTAATTTGGACTCTGGCAATTTAATTGGAGAAATTCGTAGATTCTTCCCTTGACTAATAATCTCTCTAATTCCGTATTTTCTAGCGGTAGCCTTCAAGATCGCCACTTGCAGAAGTAATTGAGTTGGATTTGGTAGAGGACCAAATCGATCAATTAACTCCTCTTCGATAGCTTTAACTTCACCAGGATCATTAACTTCAGCCAAGCGACGGTATATATCCAAACGCAATCGCTCTGAATCAACATACGTATCTGGTAGGTGGGCCGCTACTGGAATCTCAATCTTGCAATCATGTGATTGCTCAATGTTTTCGACGATACCTTTTTTATAATCATTTACCGCTTCGCCGACCATTCGCATGTACAGATCAAATCCAACCTCCGCAATGTGTCCAGATTGCTCTCCACCAAGTAAGTTTCCTGCGCCACGTATTTCTAAATCTTTCAGCGCAACTTGCATGCCTGCACCAAGCTCGGTGTTGGTGGCAATTGTGTTCAACCTATCGATAGCAACCTCAGTCAACGGCTTATCTTTTGGATACAAGAAATATGCATATGCTCGGTCGCGACCTCTACCTACACGTCCTCGGATTTGATGTAGCTGCGATAAACCAAAGTTATCTGCACGCTCTACTATCAAAGTATTTGCATTAGGTATATCTAATCCGCTTTCAACAATTGTGGTGCAAACTAAAACATCAAATTCGCGATTCCAGAAAGCGAGAATTACGTCTTCAAGAGCGCTCTCGCTCATCTGGCCATGCGCAACTCGAATTCTTGCTTCTGGCACAAACTCTTTTAATCTAACTGCGGTTCGATCTATAGATTCGACCCGATTATGTAAATAGAAGACCTGACCATCACGTAATAACTCTCGATGAATCGCAGCCGCTATCTGTTTTTCATCCTGCGGCCCTACGTAAGTAAGGATCGGATGGCGCTCCTCAGGCGGAGTCGTGATCGTCGACATCTCTCTTATTCCAGTAATTGCCATCTCCAGAGTTCGCGGGATAGGAGTAGCTGACATTGCCAAAACATCTACCGTTGTGCGCAACTTCTTAAGTTGCTCTTTCTGTTCGACGCCAAATCTCTGTTCTTCATCAACAACCACTAGCCCTAAATCTTTGAATTGGACATCACTTGAAAGTAGGCGATGGGTTCCGATTACTACATCAACTGTGCCTTTGGATAACTCGCCAATAATCTCTTTAGATTCTTTCGGTGAGTTAAATCTCGATAAGGCGACCACATTTACTGGAAAGCCAGCAAATCTCTCTCTGAAAGTCTTTAAATGTTGTTGCACTAGAAGTGTTGTAGGAACAAGTACCGCAACTTGCTTTGCATCTTGTACCGCTTTAAATGCAGCCCGAACTGCGATTTCTGTCTTTCCATATCCAACATCGCCACAAATCAATCGATCCATTGGATATGGACGCTCCATATCGGATTTCACATCCTGAATTGTCGATAACTGATCAGCTGTTTCGACGTATGCAAAACTATCTTCGAGTTCTCGCTGCCACGGTGTATCTGGTGAGAATGCAAATCCCGGTGCACTCGTACGAGCGGCATATAACCGGATTAACTCTCCCGCAATCTCTTTGACAGCTTTACGAGCTCGACTCTTGGCTTTAACCCATTCACCACTACCAATACGGTGAATCGTCGGACTTTCGCCGCCTATGTATTTGCTAATTAGATCTAATGAATCTGTGGGAACAAAGATCCGATCACCGGGTTGTCCACGTTTAGCTGGCGCATATTCAATAACTAAATATTCTCGGGTTATTCCCCCGACAGTTCGTTGGACTAATTCAACAAATCTTCCGATTCCGTGCTGCTCGTGAACTACGAAATCTCCACTCTTTAATTGCAATGGATCAATTGCGCGCTTACGCCTTGAGGGAAGACGCTCATCAGTTCCACTTTGTGTACCAGTCAAATCTCTCTCGGTTACAAATAGAACATCATCAAACTTAAATCCATACTTATAACCAGAAGTGGTCAGATTGATTGCCCCGCTAGTTGGCGCAGCTTGAAATGGGTATTGAATCTTTACCGGCAAACTTGCATCTCTAAATATCGCTGCGTATCGCTCCA
>CAZYJU010000047.1:0-7728 GCA_964647945.1 uncultured Actinomycetes bacterium
TTGAGTTCACTTCTTCACAAAGATTCATTAAAGATGAATATGAGATTAATGAGCTTCAAAAAGCAGTAGATGCCACCACTCGTGGTTTTGAAGATATGGTTAAAGTCTTTCAAGAAGCGACCAAGCACGAACGCGGCGAAAGAGTAGTTGAAGGGGCTTTCTATGCTCGTGCTCGCGCTGAAGGAAATGATCTTGGTTATAACACCATTGCTGCTTCAGGTTCGCATGCATGTGTACTTCACTGGAATCGAAATGATGGCCAAGTAAAAAATGGCGATCTAATGTTGATTGATGCAGGTATTGAGATGGATTCTTACTACACCGCAGATATCACGCGCACGCTTCCAGTAAATGGAAAATTCACGCACGCACAGCGCGAGCTCTATATGTTGGTTTACAACTCACAAAAGGCCGGTTTTGCTGCAGCAAAAGCTGGTGCTTCGATCCCTGATATCAATCGCGCATGCCAGGAGGTTTTGGCGGTAGGTCTTGAAAAATTGGGTGCCCTTCCAGTTAGCGCTGCTGAATCTTTAGAACCACAGAATGGTTTCCATCGTCGTTGGACGCTGCACAACGTCAGTCATATGTTGGGCATGGATGTACATGATTGCGCATTTGCAAAACGCGATGTTTATATGGGAACTTTAAAAGCTGGAATGGTTATTACCATCGAGCCAGGGCTATACATTCAACCTGATGACGAGCTATTTCCACCGGAATACCGCGGAATCGGAATTCGTATAGAAGATGATGTGGTCATTACTGAAAATGGATGCATCAATTTGAGTGAGAACTTGCCGCGCCATCCAGATGAAATTGAAGCTTGGATGGCTAACGTCTTAAAGAGATAACTCTTTTTGCAAATTAGTTTTAGTTATTGCGCCAAGAACTATTAAGTGGTCTTCCCTCTGCATAACCAGATGCAGATTGCACTCCAATAACTGCACGCTCTGCGAATTCCTCTAGGTTTCTAGCTCCTGCATAGGTGCATGAGCTGCGTAATCCAGAGATGATTTCATCGATCAAATCCTCTACACCTGGGCGAATCGGATCTAAATACATCTTTGATGATGAAATTCCCTCTTCAAATAGCGCTTTGCGAGCGCGTTCGAATGCATCTTCTGCCGAAGTGCGTGCATTGACTGCCCGCTTTGAAGCCATTCCAAATGATTCTTTATATGCACGACCATTTAAATCAGTCTTTAAATCACCTGGTGATTCGTAGGTTCCGGCAAACCAAGAACCGATCATCACTTGAGAAGCACCGGCTGCAAGTGCCAGCGCGACATCGCGTGGATGTCTAACACCACCATCTGCCCAGATGCTCTTTCCTAATCTTTTTGCCTCAATTGCACACTCAAGAACTGCAGAGAATTGCGGGCGACCGACACCAGTTTGCATACGAGTAGTGCACATTGCACCTGGGCCCACACCGACTTTGATGATATCCGCGCCAGCTTCAACTAAATCTCTTACGCCATCTGCGGTGACTACATTTCCTGCCACGATCGGAACTGGTAATTTCAAAGCTTTTATAGCTTGTAGCGCCTCGATCATCTTCTTCTGATGGCCATGTGCCGTATCAACCACTATTACATCTGCGCCAGCTTCGACTAACTTTGCAGCCTTCTGCGCCACATCACCATTGATACCAACAGCTGTGGCAATCATTAGTTTGCCGTTCTTGTCGACTGCAGGTTGATAAAGGGTTGCACGCAGCGCACCAGTCTTTGTAATAATTCCGACTAATTCACCATTTGTACCAACTACTGGAGCAAGTGATCTCCGATTTTCATTTAGAAAATCAAATGCTTGATGCGGATTGAAAGAATCGGGCATCGTGGTGAGCTCTTTACTCATTACTTGTTGAAGTTGTGTAAAGCGATCTACGTTATTTAAATCCTCTTCGGTCACAATTCCAATTGGTTTATTGGATTCAACAACCACAATTGCTCCATGTGCACGCTTATGTAGAAGCGATGCTGCATCTGCAACAGTTTGAGTTGGAGCCAAAGTAATTGGAGTATCAAAAATAGTATGGCGAGATTTCACCCAATTAATTACATCCTTGACCACAATAAATGGCACATCTTGTGGAATAACTACCAAACCACCGCGCCTGGCAACCGTCTCTGCCATTCTCCGTCCTGCAATTGCAGTCATGTTTGCAACTACTAAAGGAATATGAGTGCCGGTCTTATCAGTGCTGCTTAGATCGACTTCCAATCGGCTGGATAGTTCGGATCTGCTTGGGACCATGAAGACATCGTCATATGTCAGGTCATACGTGGGTTGATTTATAAATCGCACGTAGCAGAACTTTACGGCATTAACTCAATATCTGGTTACTTACGCTCAGCTACCGGTTGATTTCTAGTCTCATCACGATGTTTACGAAGATAAATCATGAAAGGTGTTCCACCAGTACCAACTGCGGAAGGATTGCCAGGCGTCTTTTGGGCTTGCGCATGAATATATTGACCAGCATATTCAAGATGCAGCGCACGGAAATCTGCCAATAGTTGGACACATTCATTGAAAATCTTGGTGGTCGCTTCATCGTTGGTTTCAATCAAAAATTGACGAATACTTGGCCCATTCTCAACTGCTTCGATGAACTGGACATGCTTTGGCGGCATATATTGGCGCATCTCCATCAAATAATCACGGAGTTCATCTCGTTCGTGTTCTATTCCAAGTGCACCATCTAACGCAGGAACGATTGCGCTCTGAGCACCTGTCTCACCTCGATATTTCATGCCTTCACCTTTTAGCTCTGCCACACCTTCATAAACAACACCATTTGGAAGTGATGGATTGTTCTTCCAACCAAAAATATAAGGACGGACTCGGTGGAAATAAACATATGGATCGCACTTTTCGGGCATTCGTGCCAAGACGTCATACATTGCTTTAATTGAATCACGCATCTTGGTCATAGCTTTATTTAGCGCGACATTGTCTTTTGCTACCACCGCATGTTGCGCTTCTTCAATCGCTTTTAGTGCGCGCCCGGCTTTCTTCTCAATATCAATATGAATGATGATGAACCATTCCTCATCTTGACCGGCTAGAAAACATTGCAATAACGCAATGTTTCCACATTCAATTGGACCTTTAGGATCGATGCGATACCAGTTATCAATTGAATACGAGCTATAACTTAATATTGGTGGTCTACCTACTAGCTTTCCGACTTCATACCAAGGCTTTGCCAAAACCTCTGGAATTGAATGTGCAGCTTCATTACTAGACCATTGATATGCCATTCCAATATAACTAATCGCAAGGAATGCCCGTCTGATTTCGCCTTCACTTTTAAGCGCTGAGATCTCAAATTTAGGTAACTTTTTGACTCGTTCTCTGAAATCATCGCACATTAAATACTTTGGCAGATTGGTGGCCATCTCATCCCACGCTGAATTCTCTGGGCCAAGATGTCTTACTGGATCAACTTCTTGCATGTATCCAAATTCTTCAGTAATACCAAAGTCGGATAGCGTTACGGGCTTCTGGTTCATTTGACGAAAGTATCTGTAACTTCCGTACAAATCAAGAATTAAATTAAAGATTTTCCAAAGGCAAACGCAGCAAAACCGAGCGCCAAAGAGAGGAGTAAGTTCAAGGAGATTTGTTGGAATTTACGATTTCTATAACCAAAGTAGAGATCTACGATGAAAGTAGACCAAGTTGTGAGAGCTCCGCAGAGCCCCAAAAGCAGGTACTCACTGCCCGTAACTGCGCCATTTGCAATCAATCCAATCGCAAATGAGCCAGTCACATTTGCGATCATGATCCCGATGGGCAATTGGTATTTCGGTCGAAAGAGATTATCTAACCAGAATCTAATAGGAGCGCCGATTGCCGCCCCTAACGAGAAAAGTAAGAGGCTCATAATTGTGGCTCAAAAATTCTGCGCGCAATTGAGACGGCCACAACAACGACCAAGAAACTTAAGAGCAATGTTTCAATCAAATAAAGCAGACCAACTTGTTCCGTTAGCAGAATTGCAGAAGAGAATGTTGTCAGACCCCCACAAAATCCTGGAAGTACAAAGTGTTGGAAATTTCTGCTTGCATGATTTGCAGAGTAGACCACCGCAAAACCAGCTACCGCTACCCCAATGATGTTTGCTGCCAATACTCCATATTGATCTGAGCCAAAAATTTCATTTAATAGGTAACGAAAAAGCGAACCGATGCTTCCACCAATCGCAACCAACCACATAGGTGGAATTATGGCAGTTAGTTAGGCAATACCTTTCGGAGCACACCACTAACAACGCTGATAATCAAAGATGCAAAAATAGCTGACCAGAAATTATCAATACTCAATTTATCGCTCCAACGATCCGTTAGTTGAAGCATCGCCGCATTAATTATCACTAGAAATGCGCCAAACGACAGAAGCGTGAACGGCAGCGTAATCAACTTGAGTACCGAACCAAGTAGTGCGTTGATTAATCCAAATAGCAATGCCACCCAAAGATAAGTTCTTACGCCGCCATCAATGTCGATTCCGCTTACCAATAGCGTAGCCACCCAGAAAGCAACCGTAAGTGTTACCCAACGAATGATTAACTTCATGGAGTTATTTTAATTCTGCTTGATATCTTCGCGCTTTAAGATCTTTGAGCCCAACCAACGAATTGGGTCATATTTCATATCGACAACGCGCTCTTTAAGAGGAATTAGAGCGTTATCAGTGATCTTAATGTGCTCTGGACAAGCTTCTGTGCAGCACTTGGTGATGTTGCAAAGGCCAAGACCATGCTCTTCTTGCGCTAAATCTTTACGATCGCGGCGTTGATCAAGTGGGTGCATATCTAGCTCCGCCATACGCATCAAATAACGAGGCCCCGCAAAAGATTTCTTATTCTCTTCGTGATCGCGAATTACGTGGCAAACACTTTGACACAAATAACATTCGATGCACTTACGAAATTCTTGGCTACGTTCGATATCAACTTGCTGCATCCGCATCTCGCCAGGTTTTGCATCAGCAGGAGGTGTGAATGAAGGAATCTCACGCGCTTTCTGGTAATTAAATGAAACATCGGTAACCAAATCGCGAATAACTGGAAATGCGCGAAGTGGAGTAACGGTGACGGTTTCGCCATCTTCGAAATTGCTCATGCGGGTCATGCAAGCAAGGCGGGGTTTGCCGTTGATCTCCATTGAGCAAGAGCCACACTTTCCAGCTTTGCAATTCCAACGAACAGCTAAATCACCCATCTGGGTTGCTTGCACGCGATGGATTACATCAAGGACTACTTCGCCTTCATTGACTTCGACCTGAACATCTTTAAGTCCACCGTCGCTCTTGTCTCCGCGCCAGATTCGGAAATTCATCATGCGGCTCACTTGGCACCCCCGTAGTTGCTCAATTCTGCCTCTGTTAAATACTTCTTTAATTCATCTAGCTCGAAAAGTCCCGCTAATTCTTGTGGAATTGCAGGTAGTGGTTCTTTTACAACATTTACTGCGTTGCCATCCCAAGTAGTAATTGAATTTACTTGGCGCCAACTTGGATCCATCTTCGGGAAATCTTCACGAGTATGTCCGCCTCGCGATTCTTCGCGTTGCAGAGCGCTTCGTGCAATTGATTCCGATACCAAAAGCATATTGTCCAAATCCAAAGCTAAATGGAAGCCAGGATTAAATGCACGGCCACCGTCAACTTTTGATTTTGCTGCGCGCTTACGAAGTTCGGCAATTTTCTGCAAAGATTCTTCGAGCTCACCTTTGATACGAATGATTCCAACCAGATCATTGGTGGTCTGCTGTAAATCCGCGTGAATCGCGTAAGGATTTTCTCCGGCGCTATCTTTAAACGGAGAATTCAAATACTCAGATGCCTTATTTATTGATGCATCCGATGGTGGGTTTGCACCATTTGATTTCACATATGCAGCAGCGCCATCGCCTGCGCGACGACCAAAGACCAACAAATCTGATAATGAATTGCCGCCTAAGCGATTTGATCCATGTAAACCTGCAGCAACTTCGCCGGCTGCAAATAACCCTGGCACACCAACTGCTGCGCCAGTATCAGGATCAACATCAATGCCACCCATTACATAGTGACAAGTTGGGCCAACTTCCATCGCCTCTTTTGTGATATCTACTCCCGCTAATTCATAGAACTGATGCCACATCGAAGGCAAGCGACGTTTGATCTCGTCAGCCGGCAAACGAGTTGAAACATCCAGATAAACACCACCATGCGGCGTGCCACGACCTGCTTTAACTTCTGCATTAATTGCGCGTGCAACTTCATCACGCGGTAACAACTCTGGTGGACGGCGATTGTTGTTTTGATCCTGATACCAACGATCAGCCTCTGCCTCATTATCTGCATATTGTTTCTTAAATACTTCTGGAATGTAATTGAACATGAAGCGTTCGCCATTTGAATTGCGAAGCACGCCACCATCACCACGAACTGATTCGGTAACTAAAATTCCGCGAACTGATGGCGGCCAAACCATTCCGGTTGGATGGAACTGTACAAACTCCATATCTTTCAAGCGACCGCCAGCTTTCAAAGCAAGCGCATGGCCATCGCCAGTGCC
This sequence comes from uncultured Actinomycetes bacterium, assembly GCA_964647945.1. Classification (GTDB taxonomy): domain Bacteria; phylum Actinomycetota; class Actinomycetes; order Nanopelagicales; family Nanopelagicaceae; genus ZLKRG08. The sequence continues at coordinate 6,575 of CAZYJU010000047.1, forward strand.
TTCCCAAGAATTTGAAGTTACTTTAAATGATTTACCGATTCCGCCAGTTGCTAAAACCACTGCAGATGATTCGAAGAGAACTTCATCGCCACTTTCGCGCCAATATCCGTAAGCACCAGATACTTTGCCGTTATCTTTCAAAATATCGGTGATGGTTAACTCTTGGAAGACTCTGATTTTATGTTCGTAATCGCCGAACTCTTTCTTATCTTCCTGCTGCATGGCAACGATCCGTTGCTGCATGGTGCGAATTAACTCTAGGCCGGTGCGATCGCCAACGTGCGCAAGGCGTGGATATTCATGTCCACCAAAGTTACGTTGTGAAATCTTTCCCTCTTTGGTGCGATCAAAGAGCGCGCCCCAATATTCAAGTTCCCAAATTCGCTCTGGCGCTTCCTTTGCATGAAGCTCTGCCATTCTCCAATGGTTTAGGAATTTTCCACCACGCATGGTGTCGCGGAAGTGAACTTGCCAATTATCTTTCTCGTTGACGTTACCCATCGCAGCAGCAGCGCCACCTTCAGCCATAACGGTGTGTGCTTTTCCGAAGAGAGATTTGCAGATGATTGCAACTGAAAGTCCAGCTTCGCGTGCAGAAACTGCAGCACGAAGTCCTGCGCCTCCAGCGCCAATAATTACGACGTCATATTTATATCGCTGCATATCTTGGACCCTTTTTAATATTAGAAGAAGTAGAAATCTTTAATCGTGCCACTGGCAACGAGGCGGACATAGAAATCAGCGAAGGCCACGCCAAATAGCGATACCCAAGCGAAGTTTTGATGCTTCTCATTTAGTTTCGAAACCCAAGTCCACATCTTGTAGCGAATTGGGTGCTTAGAGAAATTTCGTAAACGTCCACCAACTGTGTGGCGGCATGAGTGGCATGACAATGAATAACCCCAGAGCAAGACTGCATTCATCACTAAAACAAGTGTGCCCACAGACATGTGGCCCCACTCTTTCTCGTGATTTCTAAATGCCAAAATTGCATCATAGGTAAGAATCAAATTAAAAATCATTCCGATGAAGAAGAAGTAGCGATGGCTATTCTGCACAATTAAAGGTGCTTTGGTTTCACCGCTATATGACTTATGTGGTTCTGCAACGGCACATGCAGGCGGAGATTGCCAGAATGAACGGTAATACGCCTT
>CAZYJU010000048.1:0-2006 GCA_964647945.1 uncultured Actinomycetes bacterium
GGAACGGAAGCAACGCCAGGTTCTAGGAATCTAGGGTTGGCGTAACCTGCACGATCTAAGTAAGGCAAGATGCCACCGAGCATCAATGGCCAACCTGCGCCAAGTAGCATCGATAGATCAATCTCTTGTGGTGATGAGACTACGCCTTCATCCAACATCATTCGCGCCTCTTCAGCTAACGCTTTGAGTGCGCGATCTCGCACCTGCTCTGCAGTAGATGGGTTGGATCCCTTCTCCATTAGCGCAATTGCATCAGGATTTGGAATCTTGTTGCCCTTATCGTCTTTGATGTAGATGGTTCGAACATTCTTTTCGACCAAGCGCTTGATGGTTGGAGATACGCGATAACGTGGACCTAAATTGGCATTTAGCGTTTCGGAAACATGTAGCGCTACGCCTGGTCCAACTAAATCAAATAGTTCGAATGGTGTCATTGGGAAACCGATTTCACGAAGCGCGTTATCTGCAACATCGTATGGAGTTCCTTCATCCATCGCATCGGTGATCTCTCCCATGAAGCGAGTCAGCAAACGATTGACGATAAAGCCCGGCGCATCTTTGGCGATGACCATGGTCTTCTTTAGATCCTTACCAACGGAGATTGCAGTTGCGGTGGTTTCGTCATCAGTGGCTGGAGTGCGCGCAATCTCAAGTAGCGGCATAACTGCAACTGGGTTGAAGAAGTGAAAGCCGACAACGCGATTTGGATGTTGCAGACCAGCTGACATCTTCTCAACTGAAAGGGAAGAGGTGTTGGTTGCAAGTACGCATTCAGGAGAGATGTGCTTTTCGAGCTCTTTAAATAGGTCATTCTTAAGTTGCAACTCTTCGAAGACTGCTTCGATAATGAAATCGCATCCTGCGTAATCTGCTTTGTTGGTGGTACCGATGATTAGCGAACCTAAACGATTTGCGGTTTCCGTAGACATCCGCTTCTTCTCAACTAATTTAGCGAGTTCTGCTTTGATGTAAGCAACGCCTTTATCCACGCGAGCTTGATCTAGGTCGCTGATGATTACTGGGCACTTCAAGTTGCGCACGAGTAATAGCGCTAATTGTGATGCCATGAGCCCGGCACCAACGACGCCCACCTTGGAAACTTTGCGAGCCAAATTAGCTTTTGGAGCTCCGGCAATCTTCTTTCGACCCTTCTGGATCAAATTAAAGGCATATAGAGATGCGCGGAATTCATCGCCCATCATGAGATCGATCATGACTTCAACTTCACGCTTTAAGCCTTGTTCGATGGTGTTGCTCTTTGATTCCTTGATTAGTTCTAGAGCATATTCGGCGTTCTTAACCTTAGCGCCGTTGTATTTTTTATTGATGGCAGCACGTCCTGCAGCAAGTGCGCTATCCCAATCTGGGTCATTGGAATGATCTTTACGTTCGATCTTTTTCTTGCCATTTAGGACATCCGCAACGAATTGCACGCTGCGCTCCAAGAAATCTACAGGCTGATAAATCTCATCTGCGATTCCAAGTTCTAGCGCTTCTTTCGCCTTCAACATGGTGTTGTTATTTAGTGAATTTTGCAAGATAACTTTTACCGCATTGGTTGGCCCAATCATCTTTGGCAAGATGGTTACGCCAGACCAGCCTGGGATAAGTCCGATGAAAACTTCGGGAAGTGCGACAAATGCAGTGCTAGCAACGGTGCGATATTGGCAGGAGAGCGCAAGTTCGGTTCCGCCACCTAACGCCAAACCATTGATAAAGCAGAATGTCGGAATCTTTGAGGTACGAAGCTTTGCGTATGCATCATGGCCGAACTTGATGATCGATGCCGCATCTTCAGCGCTAGTAAGTGCAGAGATTCCAGATAGATCCGCACCTGCAGCCAAGATAAATGGTTTACCAGTGATTGCAACTGCAGCTGGATTTGCAGCCAGCGCTTGATCGATTGCGGTATTGATATTGCGCATCGATTGCGGACCAAGTGTGGTTGGGCGAGTATGGTCGTGGCCATTATCAATCGTGATTAACGCTAACTTTCCAGTTGCGCC
>CAZYJU010000048.1:2106-6487 GCA_964647945.1 uncultured Actinomycetes bacterium
ACAGTGCCGCCCATACCTAGACCTATGCACATTGTGGTGATGCCATAACGAATCTCTGGGTGCTCTTCGAAGGTGCGGGCCAAGTTGATCATCAAGCGGATGCCGCTAGATGCAAGTGGATGGCCGACAGCAATTGCGCCACCAACTGGATTTACACGTGGGTCATCTTCAGAGATTCCGAAGTGATCTAAAAATGCCAATACCTGCACGGCGAAAGCTTCATTGATTTCAAATGCGCCGATATCTTCGATCTTCAAATTAGCTTGCTTTAGCGCTTTGATGGTTGATGGAACTGGTCCATAACCCATGATCTCTGGCTCGACACCCGCAAATGCGAAAGTAACCAGGCGCATCTTCGGTTTTAAACCGAGCGCTTTGGCTGCATCTTCATCTGCAAGTAGCGCAGCAGTTGCACCATCATTTAAGCCTGATGAATTACCAGCAGTAACACGACCGCCTGGTCTAAACGGAGTCTTAAGTCCTGCAAGTGCTTCCATAGTTGTACCTGGACGTGGTGGTTCGTCAACTGTTGCGACGGTCCAACCAAGTTCTGGCGTGCGCGCTGCCGTTGGAATTAGATCCTTTTGAATTCTTCCCTTTTCATATGCAGCTGCAGTTTTTTCTTGCGAACCTACCGCATATTTATCTGCACGCTCTTTGGTGATTGCTGGAAATTTGTCGTGAAGTCGTTCTGCAGTTGCGCCCATAGACATCGCATCGGGATCAACAATTTTCTCTGCGATAAAACGTGGATTTGGATCCATTAACTGCCCGATTGGGTGATTACCCATATGTTCGACGCCACCTGCAACTGCAAACTTCAACGCGCCAATATTGATTGCGCCGGCCAAAGTAGTAACAGAGGTCATCGCACCTGCACACCAACGATCAACCGAATAACCTGGAACGGTATTTGGAATGCCGGCAAGAATCGCTGCGCTTCGACCGATGTTCATACCTTGATCGCCAGTTTGGGTGGCGGCGGCGATTGCGACATCATCGATATCGGCAGGATTAAGTTGCGGATTGCGCTCGAGAAGTCCTCGAATTGCGCGAATTACTAAATCATCGGCGCGAGTTCCGTTATACATGGAACCGGCTTTACCAAATGGGGTGCGAACTGCATCAATTAATACAACGGACATGCCAAAAGGCTACCCGCGAGTAAGGTTTTTTGCTACTTGGTAAAAGTCCGCCGATGTCCTATAAGTAGCTAGCAGGACAGTTATCAGCCAACTTTTGCATCGCTACGAGGCTTAGCCTTCTCAAATAGCGCTGGGATCTCGCGGATAAATGGCGCCAGGGTAACCAGCACATAAACAAGCGAGGTTATGTTGACTCCACCTTCTGGGAAGAGGCCAACTTCAGATAGCTCGTGAAGTGAGTATTGAAGAACGCTTGCTGCAATAAAGATCAGCGCGATGCCAGAGATGGTGAAGAACTTAGAAAGATTAAATCGAATCGCTCCGCGATAGATTCCGTAACCCAAAGCCACTGCCAGCGCTAGACCAAGGATTAGGCCGATTGTGCCAAGTACGGCATCAGTACCGGAGCGGAAGGTTGCGTATAGAAATAGCGAGGTCTCAAGACCTTCACGAATTACTGCGACGAATGCGGCAAGCACTAGAGCGGTGCCGCTAATTGCCTTTGAGACCTTCTCTTCTAACTCACGACGTAGGTTCTTAGAGGTCTTTCGCATCCAGAAGATCATCCAGGTAACTAGGGCAACAGCAGTTAATCCAGTTAACCCTGCAAATAACTCTTCGTTGCGTTCAGACAAGGTGGCGCTAGTGAAGCTAAGTAGGCCGCCAAATCCGAGTGAGAGCACTACTGCTAGAGCGACGCCCTTCCAGATATTGCTTCGAAGTTCGAGCCGCCCAGTCTTTACGATGTAGGCGAGCAGGATTCCGACTATGAGGCTTGCTTCAAGCCCCTCGCGTAGCGCGATCACAAAGGTATTTAGCACGAGTGAAAGATTAGGGGGTATCTCTTAATTACGCAACTTTTTCGTTGCGTAATTCGTCACTCTTTTGGGGTCTCCGATGATGCCTCTCCTGGAGTTTCTCCTTGGACTCCAGCTTGGGATTCTTCGCTTGCTTCGGTGGGCTCAATTAGCGGTTCGCGCTCGCCGAGGGCTATTGCCAAGATTGGTGCGACCAGTTTTATCTGCCAACTTCGCGCCCCAAGCTTTGCTAACTTCTCGATAACTATCGATAGCTCAGGACGGGTTTGATCCCAGCAGATACGCCTTACCAACTCGGGTGAAATCAAATTCTCAACCGGGAGGCTTAACTCCTCAGCCAATTTTCCAATCTGAGAGCGCGCATGGGTAAGTGGGGCATAGCGCTCAGGAAATTTCTCGCGCCACTGCTTAACCGGTGGCATGCCATCGCCGTTAAGTCTCATCAACGGCGGTTCGCTTCTCTGCGCTCGCTCGATCGCTTTGATCCAGGTATCAATATTTTCAAGCCATCGCTGGCGAAGCCCAATCGGTCGTAAAGTTTTATTAAAGCCTTTGGTAGTTGTCGGTGCATGAACTGCTAATTCGGTGATGGCGTTATCAGATAACAAGCGACCAGGTGCGATGTCATTTGCGCTCGCAATCTGATCACGGGCAAGCCATAACTCTTTAACTACAGCCAACTGTTCGCGCTTTCGAACTTTATGCATTCCAGAAGTTCGACGCCAAGGATCTTCACGAGGTGGGGCAGGGGGCGCATCAAGGATGCTCTGAAATTCAATCAACGCCCAATCCAATTTGCCAGCTGCTTTGAGTAGCTCAACTAATTGATCATAAATTTCGATTAAGAGTTCGACATCTAATGCAGCGTAATTGAGCCATTCATCTAATAGCGGTCGTAGCGACCAATCGACCGCAGAATGCTCTTTAGCAAGCGATACCTTGCAGAAATGTTCACAGAGCGCACCGAGTCCAACTTTCGGTAAACCTGCCAATCTTGCGCCTAATTCAGTGTCAAATAGCTGCTTTGGATTTAGCCCAAATTCTCTAAGGCAAGGCAGGTCTTGTGTAGCTGCATGCAGAATCACCAAATCACTTTGAATGATTGCATTTAGCTCTTTTACAAGTGGTGAATCTATGAACGGAACTGGATCTATAAGAAAGATCTGGCTCTCGCGTTTAATCTGAATCAAGTAGGCGCGAGCGGAGTATCGATAGCCGCTAGCGCGTTCGGCATCAACTGCTATTGGGCCGCTTAACTTTCCAAGTTCTGAAATTGCGCGCGCAAAATCAGCTTCGGTTTCAATTAATTTTGGTACTCCGCCAGCGGGGGTAAGTAGCGGTGTTACCTCCGCTTCGCTCATCTTTTAAAGGTGGCAACCCCTTCTGGCGTCGGCTGGAGATAGGTAATCTCAGCAAGCAAATTACACCAAGCCTCTAAATGTCCAACTAAATCTTCAGGTTGCACAATTGCAGGAGACCAAGATGCTCTAATCTCAATTTCGCCGCCATCACTATCAGTCGATAATTTTCCAAATGATTGGCTGATCGCACGAGTTACGGTGCCACTTGGCGCTGCATAACTACATCCATTCTCATCAAGTGCTTTTAGCAACCAATTCCAACCATGTTCAGGCAGAGTAGGGTCTTCTGCTTCGGTGGTCTCAAGATCTGCATTCATGAAAGTAACGCAACGGAATTCACCTTGCCATGAATCTTGGCCACCAGGTTCGTGCAAAATAACAAAGCGTCCATTAGCTAACTCTGATTCATTTTCGCCAAGTAGACCATTTGAAACATCTGCACTTAAAGCGAATGCGAATTTAGCTAATTTCTGTGGGGCCGGAATTACATCTAAAGTTATTTCACGGCGGGGTTTGTAGTTGGATAGGAGCTCGCTTGCAAATTTAAATTGCTCCTCGTTCATAGGTTAATTTTCTCAAAATAACCTTTAGAACTTGGGATTTAAAGGCTGATTCAACTGTGGTTAGGGTTAAAGTCGATGCAATTACGATAGTTTTAGCGAATGGCCAGCCTCTTAGCTCTACTTTCAGCGCTACTTTGGGGATCATCAGATTTTGAAGGCGGTCGACTTTCAAAGCGTTTTCCAGCAATTAGCGTCTTAGGCGCTACCCAATTAATTAGCTTGGTATTCGGTGTAATTCTTGTGATTGCAATCGGCGAAACTGAAGTTACGCCAAAGATCTTCTGGGCCGGTGCTGCAGCTGGCATCTTTGGTTACATCGGTTTGATCTGTTTGTATGCAGGCCTAGCAACTGGTCGTATGGGTGTGGTCTCACCGATTAGTTCTTTATCAGCGATTATTCCAATGTCCATCGCGCTATTTGGCGGAGAGGCGATGAGTACCGGAACTGCGATTGGATGTGCTCTCGCTCTTGCCGGTGCATTTTTAACTAGCGG
>CAZYJU010000048.1:6587-7690 GCA_964647945.1 uncultured Actinomycetes bacterium
GAGGAGCCATCTTTTGCGGTAGAACCATCTAGCCCCATAACTAAAGTGGCGACGGTGTGCACGCGTAAATAGTAGGGTAACAACATGCGTAAGACCTTGTTTTTCACGAATGATTTTGGCCCGCGTGCTGGCGGAATCGAAACATTTGTGCATGGTCTGATCGAGAGATTTCCCAAAGGTTCGGTCATTGTTTACACCTCGCAACAGGGCGATACCAGTTCGTATGATGCAACTTGGTTTGAAAATTATGGTGTTCAAGTAATCCGTGATCGCTCCAAGATGTTGCTACCAACCCCGCGCGTGGTTTTGAATGTACGCAAGTTAATAGAGAGAGATCGCCCCGAAGTCATTGTCTTTGGCGCGGCGGCTCCACTTGCGATGGCCGGCAAATTATTGCCAGCTGCGAAGAAGATTGCGATTACCCATGGACATGAGGTTTGGTGGGCGAAAGTACCGCCGTTTAATTTAGCAATGCGTTTGATCGGTAACTCTGTTGATCACTTAACTTATCTTGGGCCTTACACAAAGTCTGCAATCTCAAAATCGTTGAGCAAGAAAGCAATCGCATCTATGGTGCAGATTGCGCCTGGCATTGATACCGAGAAATTCCAGCCAGTCGATGCCAATTCATTAAGTTCATTAAGAAAAAGTCTTGGCCTAGAAGGCAAAGAGGTGATCGTAAGTGTGGGCCGATTAGTACCAAGAAAGGGCCAAGACAAGTTAGTCAAAGCGATGCCTGAGATTTTAAGAGCTAGGCCAAATGCGCACCTCTTATTTGTAGGTAGTGGTTCTTACAAAAAGGCTCTAGATAATTTAATCGTCGAACGAGAATTAGGTCGAAACGTAAGTTTTACTGGTCGTGTTAATTATGACGAATTAACTAAGTACATCTGCGTCGGAGATATATTTGCAATGCCATCTAGATCACGCTTTGCAGGTCTTGAAGTCGAAGGTCTGGGAATCGTTTATTTAGAGGCAAGTGCCTGCGGGCTACCAGTCTTGGCTGGCGATTCAGGTGGCGCACCTGATGCAGTGTTACCTGGCAAGACTGGGTTGGTTGTCAATGGTTTAGATGTGAAGGCAATTGCAGATGGCGTTATCAA
>CAZYJU010000049.1:0-5762 GCA_964647945.1 uncultured Actinomycetes bacterium
AGAAACGATGGCAGTCTTGATACCAAACTAGAAACTGGAAATTACACGATTGATGTAATCGAACCCAATGGAAATTCTGCAAAATATGAAAGAGGTCGTTACAACGTCAGAGTTGACGGCAAGGGAGTGGTCTCTATCGATAGATTGCTACCAAACAGTGCTGGTTATTTCACCGTGACTTCACCGGTTAGGAAATCTGCATCAAGCAGGCCTCTCTTTGTGCCAAGCTCAAGATGTCAGTTGTTGGATAAGACCGGTTCAACCAATATGTCTAATGGTTTTCCGAGAGCAGAGAAGCGCTTACCAAATCGTGGAGTGATAAAAGCTCTGATAATTCCGGTTGAATTTACAGATTTAGCAGGCGCTGGCTCTCCGGCGGAGATCTACAAAGACATGGCTAAAGGAACCGCAGATTTTTACTACAAGCAATCCCAGAGAACTGTCCGATTTGAGTTTACAACTCTGCCAAATTACGTAAATCTAAATGTCCCAGTTACTACCTTTAATTTAGGCTCATATAACGGCGGAGATCCAAACGCCTATTTTCTCGCTGGATTGAAGGCGGTAGAAAATATTATTGATATCTCTGATTTTGATGTGGCATATGTTCTGCCGCCAAAAACTGTGAAATCAAATCAAATTGCGTATGGGCCAGCATTCCCAGCAAGTTTAGATTCCGGTGGATACCAAAATGCAACTGGAACAATTTTTAATGGCTCAGTCGGTGGCCAAGATGCTTGGCAATCATTACCTGGAGCAGGTTGGAAATGGATGGCGCACGAAACAGGGCATACCTTCGGACTCTATGATTGGTACACGCTAGATGGTACGGATCCATATGGACCTTGGGACATCATGTCTCTTAATTGGTCGACAGAAGCAATCGAATTAAATAGTTGGAATCGATACATCTCTGGGTGGTTAGCAGAATCGCAAGTTCAATGTTTTGACTCTTCAGAAATTACAACAACTCCAAAAACCGTAAAGATTGAGACCCTAAGTTTGGATTCCGATAAATCAAAAGCGGTAATGATTCGCTTGAGTGATTCCAAGATTTTGGTGGTTGAAGCAAGAGCTACAGCTGGCTTAGATCAACTCAGCGATATGCGCACAGGACTTGTCGCTTACACAGTAGATACCACAATTCCAAGTATTAAAGGAATGGGAAAGACTCTAATCAGAGCCGGTGGTGGTTTTAGTCCACGACTTGCAGCGTTAAAGCCCGATGAATTTGTTTCGGTGGATGGAATTCAGATAAAGGCTGGTGCTAGAAATGGCAATGACTTCGAAGTAATTATCTCGAAGTAAAAATCTTAAATACGTTTTACATCAGCGCCGAGTGCTTTTAATTGCTCGGCGAAATTTGGGAAGCCACGATCGATATGAAATGCATCTTCCACGATAGTTTCGCCATCTGCAACTAACCCTGCAAGAACTAAACCGACACCTGCGCGAATATCGGTAGCTACAACTGGAGCGCCAGAGAGTTGTGGAACACCTGTAATTGCTGCGTGATGGCCATCAACGGTGACTTTTGCGCCTAAACGCCCTAATTCATTTACAAACATGAAGCGACCTTGGAATACATTTTCGGTGACGATGGCATCGCCTTCTGCGATTGCATTCATGGCCACAACCATCGGCTGTAAATCAGTTGGAAATCCTGGATAGGGAAGCGTTGCCACATCAATAGCTTTTGGCCTGCGTTCCATATGAACTCGGATGCCATCCGCTTTTGTGGTGACGACAGCGCCAGCATTAGTTAATTTTTCTAGTGGAATCTCTAAATGATCTGCACGTGCACCTTTGATGGTGATGTCTCCTTGTGTAATCGCAGCAGCAAAGGCCCAAGTACCCGCGATTATTCGATCAGGCAGCGTTGCATGTGTTGCTGGATTTAATTTTGTAACACCTTCGATAGTAATTGTTGTAGTGCCAAGGCCAGAGATCTTTGCACCCATCTCTATTAAGAAATTACCAATATCGACGATATCTGGTTCGCGGGCTGCGTTATCAATCACGGTGGTGCCCTTGGCGAGCACCGCTGCCATCATGATGTTCTCAGTTGCGCCAACGGATGGAAAATCTAATTCAATATTGGTTCCAGTAAGACCATTTAGAACTTCGGTGACGATGTAACCATGTTCAATATGTACTTTGGCACCGAGCGCTTCTAAACCTTTAATATGAATATCAAGTGGTCGTGGACCGATTGCATCTCCACCAGGAAGTGCCACATCAGCTGCACCAACTCTTGCAGTCAACGGACCAAGCACATTGATAGATGCACGAATTTTGCGAACTAGTTCGTAATCTGCTCTATGTTCCGGTACTTCTGGTACAACAATCTCAACTCTTCCTTGCAAGCGATTTACTTTGCAGCCCAGACGCTCAAGCAATTCGATCATGATCTCGACATCTAGAATCTCTGGGACATTGGTGATCGTGTTCTTACCGGGTGCTAACAGAGTGGCTGCCATGAGCTTTAGAACCGAGTTTTTAGCGCCTGGGACGTGGACTTCACCTTTGAGGTGTGCACCACCTACGATGCGGAACCGCTCACTCATAATGGTCTAATCGTACTTGTATGAATAGGCTTATCTCATGGTTCATTTAACGCGAATTTATACAAAAACTGGTGACGACGGAAGTACGGCGTTAGGAGATATGACCCGCACCTCCAAGAACGATCCACGTCTTGAGGCATATGCAACTGTCGACGAAGCAAACTCTTCTATTGGCGTTGTGTTAGCGATGTCTGAAGTCACTGAAGATGTCAGAAAATTATTGGTCCGAATTCAAAATGACTTATTCGATGTTGGCGCAGATCTATGTACGCCAATCATTGATAACCCAGGCTATGAACAATTACGTGTTTTAGATTCTCAAGTGACATACCTAGAAGAGCAGATTGATAAATACAACTCGGAGTTAGCCGAACTTCGTTCATTTGTATTGCCTTCAGGTACTCCAGCAGCTGCGTTATTGCATGTGGCTCGTACAGTTACGCGTAGAGCAGAGCGTCGCACTTGGCAGGCAATCCATGCATTTGGAACAGGCGTAAATCCACTTACTGCAAGATATTTAAATCGTCTATCAGATCTGCTCTTCGTACTTGCAAGATATGCCAATAAAGAAAAGGGCGATGAGCTCTGGGTGCCTGGAAAGAATCGTTAAGTAGTAACTTTTACATAGGTGTAACTGGGTACAGTTATATCTGGCGGAATATCGGATCTATTGCAGGCCACTCTAATATTGCTGATTAAGAATCTGCTGTTGTAGGGCTCATCACTTCTTAATACAAATTTCTCTACAAATTTTGCTTTGGTTTTTGGAAAGTAGGACGTCAATTCGCCGTATTTTATTTTTGTACTATCAGTTTCAGAGACTGGTCCTAGTACATCAGATTTAATTTCCCACCATAAGCATCCCAATTCGGAACCTACGAAAACAGCTCCACATACAAAGTCTGGGCAATCTGCAGTCGCTTTTGCCAGTTTTCCAGTCTTATCGTGTCCAACCTCTTCGTACAATTGAAAACTTGTTGGAATTTTGGCAAATATATCGCCATTTTGTGCATAACCTTTAGGTGGCCAAGGTTCAGGAGAGCGCGAAGTAATTTTCTTGGTTCGAGTTGGCTTAGGTTTTGGTTTTGATGTAGTTTTCTTAGCAACTGCCTTTTTAGTGGCAGTTGCTTTACTTGTTGCTTTTGCCGTTGCCTTAGCCGTTGTTTTCGCGGTGGCCTTAGAAGTTACCTTAGAAGTGGCTTTAGCTGTTGTTTTCGCCGTTGCCTTAGCCGTTGATTTAGTGGTGGTCTTGGCAGCGGCTTTCGCTGTTGCTTTGGCCGTCACTTTTGCAGTCGGTTTAACGGATGCCTTAGCCGTCGGCTTCTTAGTTGGGGTAGGAGATTTAGTTGCGGCGTAAACAGGTGACGAAAGAAGTGAGAGCGCGACTAGCGCAGCGAGTATTTTTCTCAAGATCTATCCCACTTAAATGTTCTGGCAGCGAGTGCTACTCCTAGAACTAACCAGATAATGTTGATCAAAATTCCTCGAGAAGTCTCCCAAGATTTAGCCACCTCTTCGAGTGCAAAAGAGTCTGGCAGGAAGACCTCTCGCATTCCTTGAGTTAACCATTTGAGCGGGAAAATCGCCGCAATCTGTTGCATCCACGATGGCAGTTGGGTGAAGATGAAAAAGACACCACTAAAGAATTGCAGAATAATCACAACTGGAGAGACGATTGCAGATGCACCACGACCAGATTTAGCTAGTGCAGAGAAAGCTATTCCAAGCGCAGTCGAATTAGCACTTCCTAGTATTAAAAGTAGAACGAGAAGCCACCACTTATAGCTAGATGTTGGCAACTCTAATCCATAAAATGCAACTCCACCTGCGATCAAAAGTATTGTCTGTGCCAACATCGAAGCTAAAACTAGGATTGATTTACCAATGAAATATGAGGCTAGCGGCATTGGGGTACCACGTAAACGCTTTAGCGCACCAGCATCACGTTCCATAGGAATCATGATGGCCAATTGCTGGAATCCACTATTCACCATACCTGATGCGATCATGCCTGCGACAAAGTATTGACTAAATTGCACGCCAGGTGCGATCTCGTTATTGAATACGGATCCAAAAATCACCATGAGAATTAGTGGGAAGAAAATTGTGAACACAACCGATTCGCGTTGACGAGTAAATTGTCGAATCTCTAATGCGCCTCGATGTAACCCAAGTTTTATGGTGTTCATGCTTCACCAATCATTCTTAGGTAAATATCTTCAAGTGATGGGCGGATTACTTGGAGCTCAGGAACTTCACCTGAATATTTTGCAGAGAGCTCTTTTACGAACTCAGTGGGATTTTCAACTTCGCTCTGGCCATCACGCCATTTAACGATTGCCAAAGCGGATTGACGATTACCCAACGTGGCGGGGGTAGCAACTTCGATAATCTTGCCATGGTTGATCACTGCAACTCGGTCGGCGAGTGCTTCGGCCTCATCTAAGTAATGGGTCGTTAGCAAAATGGTGGTTCCGGCGTTTTGCAGCGATCTGATCAAATCCCAGAACTGGCGACGCGCTTCCGGATCAAAACCGGTAGTTGGTTCATCTAAAAATAGAAGTTCTGGATTTCCGATGATTCCAAGTGCGACATCAAGTCTTCGTCTTTGACCACCAGATAGATTACGGATTAAAGAACCGCGTTTATCGTCTAATCCAACTGCGCTAATTACCTCATCGGCATCTCTAGAATTTAAATAATACTTAGCAAAGTGATGAACAGTTTCAGTGACACTTAAATCACCAGCATCTTGGCTAGTTTGATGAACAATTCCAATTCGATTTCGCCAATTGCTATCTGCGGAATCTGGATCAATTCCCAAAACCGAAACATTCCCAGAGTTGCGCTTTCTAAACCCCTCCAAAATCTCAACGGTGGTGGTTTTTCCTGCGCCATTTGGGCCAAGTAGAGCGAAGATTTCGCCTTGTTCAATATTTAGATCAAGTCCAGCAACTGCAGTTAAGTCGCCATATGACTTGGTTAACCCACCAACTTTTATGACCGACATGGCCTCACGATGCCACAACTTGCTGATAAATGCGAAAATACACCTGTGAGCCCGCGCAAAAATTACCCGAAGAATCGTCGACCAAAGGTCGAAGAGCGCGATCCGGCAACCTCAAATCAAGTCATCGAAGAACATCACGATGGAATCTATGTTGTTAGACAATTAACGGGATCAAGTTCATCAAA
>CAZYJU010000049.1:5862-7522 GCA_964647945.1 uncultured Actinomycetes bacterium
TTGATGATCTCTAATTGCTTTGGCATGGTTGCGGGTCCATAACTTCTGCCAACTTCAAGTTCATGTACGGCTTCCACAAGAATTGCTTTGAATTTATCGGCCACTTTTTTATGTACATATACACGCTCGGCACCGATGCAAGATTGCCCAGCGTTTGCCATCGCAGACCAGACTGTGTATTCGACAGCTAGTTTCAAATTGGCATCTTTATCGACTATGACCGGATCTTTTCCACCACACTCTAAAAGCACTGGAGTCATGTTCTTGGCACAGGTTTCGGCAACTAGTTTTGCTGTTCTAGTAGAACCAGTGAATGCCAATTTATTTACGGAAGATTCGCAGAGGAATTTTCCAGTCTCACCTAAACCAGTGATGCACTTTAGAATTCCGGGAAATGGTGCGATCTCTTCAAAAGATTCTGCTAAAGCTCTACCAACTCCGGGGGTAAATTCACTTGGTTTAAAAACCACAGTATTTCCAGCTGAAAGCGCATAAGCAATCGATCCCATTGGAGTAAAGAGCGGATAATTCCATGGTCCGATTACACCGACGACACCAACTGGCACTCTTTGAACAATTGCGCTCATGTTAAATAACAAGACTCCGGGAGCTCGTCGTTGCTCTTTTAAGTAATAACCAGCTTTGCTTGAAGCCCACGATAGGTGTGAGATTGCGACAGATACCTCTAACTTTGCATCACCAAATGGTTTTCCGGTTTCAAGTGCAATCAGCTGCGCTAATTCATCAGTGCGCTTTACAAGAATTCCGCTCCATTTATCTAGGACTTTTCGTCTGCCATTGAAACCAAGCTTCTGCCATCTAATTTTCGCAACATGCGCATTTGAGACCGCTTCATCTACCGCTGATTTATTGAAGATCTCATGCTCTGCAATCAATTCGCCGGTAGCAGGATTTAGAGATTGAAACGTCGTCATGGGTAAAGAGTATCCACCATTAGAATTCTCGTCATGCCGCAACTGCTTCGTCCGAGCACCGAATTACCTTCTAAACGAAGTGTGCATGTTGTTCATACCGAAGATGGCGTCGATTTAGTCGTAGAGGTGGCAGCCCCAATTAACCCATCAAAAGGTGCGCTTTTGATGTGCCATCCAAACCCAACTGGCGGCGGAATGATGGATTCTCATCTCTACAAGAAAGCTGCCAATCGTCTGCCAGCTTTAGCGGATCTAACAATTGTTCGATTCAACACTCGTGGTACGAGCAGTGATCAGGGAAGTAGTACTGGTTCTTATGATCAAACAAAATCTGAAAAATTTGATGTCGAAGCAATGCTCAAATTTGCTTTAGACGAATTGAAATTACAGAACCTTTGGGTAGTGGGTTGGTCATTTGGCACGGAACTTGCTTTGAAGTATGCAAAAGATCCAAGAGTCAAAGGAATTATTCTGCTTAGCCCGCCGCTTATGTATACGACTAATGAAGAACTTGAATTTTGGGCAAGAGATGGCCGGCCAGTAATCGCATTAGTTCCAGAAGAAGATGATTACTTAAAACCCGAAGCAGCAAGAGAGAGATTTGCTGTGATTCCGCAGATTGAAATTATTGTCGGGGAGAAGATGAAACATCTTTGGCTTGGCGAACCTTCGGTGCAGTTTGTGCACAATCAGATAGTTAAAGCAGTGGTACCGGAGAAATTCCC
>CAZYJU010000050.1:0-4861 GCA_964647945.1 uncultured Actinomycetes bacterium
GTGACGCCCATGATGATTGGGATATCGACGCGTTGGATTGCTTGCCAAGCTAATTGACCGATGCCGGGCCAGCCGAAGACTGATTCAACGACGACGATGCCGCCCATGAAGATGCCGATATCTAAACCGATCATCGCAATGATTGGAAGAATTGCGTTTTTAAATGCATGAACGCGGATGATGCGTGTGATTGGTGCGCCTTTGGCACGTGCGGTGCGGATGTAATCCTGACGAAGAACATCAAGCATTGATGAACGCATCACGCGTGAATACCAGCCGGAACCAAGAAGACCGAGGGTTAGCGCGGGAAGAACATAATGAATGGGATCGCCGTAGCCACCGATTGGGAACCAGCCAAGTTTTACGGCAAAGACATAGAGAATGAGAATGCTGACGATGAATTGTGGTGCGGATACTGCGATGAAAGATAGAACCATCAGGGTTTTATCAAGAGCTTTGCCGCGATTCATCGCTGCGATGATGCCGGCAAGCAGACCGATTAGTAATTCGATTGCGATGGCAAAGAACATTAAAGATAGTGATGGGCCAAGGCGGCTTGCGATTAGCTCTGAAACTTCAGATTTTTGTAGATAAGAACGACCGAAATCTCCTTGGAGAAGATTGGTCATGTAATTGAAGTATTGAACAAATAGCGGTTGATCAAGGCCAAGTTGGGCGCGGATGCTGGCAACGGTTTCTGGTGTGGCAGAACGGCCAGCGATTTGGACAGCTGGGTCAGCGGGAAGAATGTAAAGAAGAAGGAAGGTAATAAAAGATACGCCGAAAAGAATGAAGAGTGCTTGAGTGATTCTGGTTGTTATGTATCGCAACATTAGTTAAGACCTCTCTGCGTTGGGTCTAGTTCGTCGCGAAGTGCATCGCCAAGTAAGTTAAATGAGAGTGCAAGAAGAATGATTGCGGCACCTGGAATAAAGACTAGCCAAGGTGCGGTAATGAAATAAGTCTGGTTTTCAAAGATGATGTTGCCCCAACTTGGCGTTGGTGGGCGAACACCAATACCGAGGAAGGAAAGTGTTGCTTCAAGTAGAACTGTGGTTGCGATACCAAGGGTTGCGTAGACAAGAACAGTTGGAAGTAGGTGCGGAAGTATGTGCTTGATAAGTACACGTTGGTTAGTTGCGCCAAGTCCTTTTGATGCGATTACGAATTCGCGTTCGGCAATTGAGATTGCTTGGGTATAGATAACGCGGGCGATCTGGACCCAGTTAACCATTGCGATAACAAGTGCAACGATAAGAAGACTTGGGGAAAAGATTG
Organism: uncultured Actinomycetes bacterium; assembly: GCA_964647945.1. GTDB lineage: Bacteria > Actinomycetota > Actinomycetes > Nanopelagicales > Nanopelagicaceae > ZLKRG08. The sequence goes on from CAZYJU010000050.1 coordinate 1,279, forward strand.
CGGCGAGAGTGATGGCAAGAAGTAGTGCTGGGAATGCCATCATTAAATCGGTAAAGCGCATTAAGACTGAACCGATACGACCTTTTAAGTAACCGGCGGTAATTCCAACGGTGGTGCCAAGGAGAACTGCGACGCCATTTGCGATGATGCCGATAATTAAAGAGGTGCGGGCGCCATAGATAAGGCGGGAAAGAAGATCGCGGCCAAGGAGATCGGTACCTAATAGATATGTTCCGCTTGGTCCGATTGGTGCGCCTTGGAGAGTTAAACCATCTTTAAATTGTTCGCTTGGATCATGTGGAGCGATGAGTGGGGCGAAGATTGCGGCGAGTGTTATGAGGGAGATAAAGATAAGTGAGAGAAGTGCGGATTTGCGTTTGAGGATTCGTTTTAAAGTGCTCATGCGTTTACACCTACTAGGTTGCAAGAGACTTGGTGATTGGTTCCGTAATTCTTAAGTATTGGTACTTGGGTGGCGCAGCTTGCGATTGCAATTGGGCAACGTGGATGGAAATGGCAACCAGATGGCGCATCGGCTGGATTTGGGACATCGCCGGTAAGAATTATTCGCTTTGCTTTATTTTCGGTATCGATTTCTGGGATCGCGGAGATTAGGGCTTGGGTATATGGATGTTTTGGATTGGCAAATAATTCAGATGTTGGTGCGTATTCAACGATGTTGCCTAAATACATGACTGCGACTTCGTCGCAGAAATAGTTAACCACCGAAAGATCGTGGGAGATGAAGATGAAGGATAAGTTCATCTCGCGACGTAAATCTTTTAAGAGGTTGAGAATCTGGGCTTGGATTGAGACATCAAGGGCAGAGACTGGTTCATCGGCGACGATGAGATCGGGTTTATTTATTACGGCGCGGGCAATGGAAATTCTTTGACGTTGGCCACCGGAGAATTCGTGTGGGAATTTTTCAAGGGCGGATTTTGCGATACCGACTTTTTCGGCGATCTCTTCTACAGCTTTTTTACGTTCTGCTTTGGTGCCGATGTTATGGATATCAAGTGGTTCTTGGATTAATTCTTGTACCGACATACGTGGATCAAGTGATGCCATTGGATCTTGGAAGATCATCTGCATTTTGGAGCGTAGGTTGCGTAGCTCTTTTGGTTTCTCGTTTGTTATATCTTTTTGATTGAAGATTATTTGTCCCGAGGTTGGTTCAACGAGGCGGAGCATGATCCGGCCTAGCGTTGATTTACCAGAACCTGATTCACCGACGATGCCGAGGGTTTTGCCGCGTTGCAGTGTTAGTGAGATGTTGTCGACAGCGACGATTGGTTTCTTGGTGGTTTTATTTGTGAATTCTTTACGTAAGTTCTTTATTTCAAGGATATTCACATCGGGCTCCAACATGCGACGGAATGTGAAGTGCCTTCAAGAACTGGGGTGTTGGTGGTGCAGTGTGCTGTTGCTTTTACGCAACGCGTTGCGAATGAGCAACCCTGACCGCGTTCGCTTGGCGAGATAACCATGCCTGGGATTGTGGGAAGTGGTGCATTGTTATCGGTTGCGGTGCGTGGTGAAGATTTAAGTAGGGCGTGGGTATATGGATGTTTTGGATTGGCAAAGACATCTTTAGTTTTTCCAGATTCGACAATCTTTCCGGCATACATAACAAGGACGCGATCACAGTTTTCAGCAACAACGCCAAGATCGTGGGTGATGAGAAGAACTGACATAGAAAATTGTTGTTGGAGTCTTTGTAATAAATCCAGAATCTGGGCTTGGATGGTTACATCAAGCGCGGTAGTTGGTTCATCTGCGATCAGAAGTTTTGGTTTACAGATAAGCGCCATCGCAATCATGATGCGTTGGCGAAGACCGCCAGAAAGTTCATGTGGATATTGATTGATGCGAAGTTCGGGGTTGCTGATACCGACTAGCTTTAACATCTCTGCGACTTGTTGGTCGGCGGCTTTATCATCAATATCTTGATGTAATTGGAGAGCTTCACGAAGTTGATATCCGATTGTTAGTACTGGATTTAGCGAGCTCATCGGTTCTTGGAAGATAAAACCAACTTGAGATCCGCGGACAGCTTGTAATTCTTTCTCGCTCATATTTGCAAGATCTTGGCCATTAAGGATTATCTGACCGCCAAGACGCTTTGAACTATTTGCTGGAAGTAAGGAAACCAGGCTCATGGCGGTAACTGATTTTCCGCAACCGCTCTCGCCTACTAAACCGACGACTTCGCCTTGATCTACTTGAAAAGTTACATCATCAACAACAGTGACGTCATTGCCTTGCAGTTTAAATGCAATCTTTAGATTGCTAACTTCAAGGCAAGACGTCGAACTCATTGTTATTCGTGGGCCGATCGTGGGAAATAGAACGAGACAACCCAGTTAGGCATATCTACGATCTCCGAGATACGAAGATCTCCGGCAACTGAGCAGAGCATGTAGGCATCAACTGGTGAGAGTTTGTATTCCTTTACCAAGTGATCAACCATCCGTGAGACTGCTTCTTTAGCGCCGATCATTAGATCTGGACCAACGCCAGTTGTGACGATGTAACCAGATTTATCAAAGTGTGAAGCAACTGGACCAGTAGTTTTAAATACTGGTGATTTGATATTTGCACCTTTGACGAGATCGATCTTTACCAAGACATCAAATGGACTTTCAATTGCAGTTCCGCAGACTTCGCCATCTCCTTGCGCGGCATGGGTATCGCCGATTGAAAGAAGTGCGCCGGGGACTTCAACTGGAAGCATCACTTTGGTGCCAGCTGACATATCGCGGATATCAAGATTGCCACCAACTTGTCGTGGTGGAACAACTGAATGTAATCCTTTTTCGGCAAGGCCAAGACCGATCGTGCCAACAAATGGCTTTAGACCAATCTTTGCGCCGCTCTGATGAGTTGAAGTTGTTGGATTTGTTTTATCAAACTTCCAGATATGAAGCGCTGGATCTGTGAATTGATCTGCAAGGAGACCAAAGCCAGGAATATTTCCAGTCCAACCCCAACCTTTGCCGTGGAATTCAAGGAATGTAACTTCGACTGCATCGCCAGGTTGCGCACCTTCGACGAGTATCGGACCAGTTACTGGATTAACGCGCGAGAAATCTAGATTAACTAAATCTGGCAGCGTGGAATTTTCAGTAATTTGGCCAGCAGATGAGTCGATAGTTTCAACTAGTAGCGATTCGCCCGGTTGAACAACCACTTTGGGTGGGAACGTGTTGTCCCACCCAAAGTGATGATCACGAGCATGGATACTTTTAGCCATGTTCGATTACTAGTTATTACTACTTGATGAAGATGTGGTCGTAGTTGACCGGAATGTGTACCGGATCAATAAAGAGCGACTTATCTCCACCAAGTCTTTCGGACTTCATGGTGATTCGCTTTTCATTGAAGATTGGTACCCATGGAGCTTCATCCATTGCGCGAGTAAATACGGAGCCCCAAAGAGCTTCGCGTTCTTTCGCCTTTGCAGGATCTGTCATTGAGTCAGCCTTTACAGCATCTGCATCGAGTTTCTCGTTGCAGTACTTAGACCAGTTCCATCCACCAGGTCCGGCACCGCCGCAACCAAGGATTGGACCCCAGAAGT
>CAZYJU010000050.1:4871-7266 GCA_964647945.1 uncultured Actinomycetes bacterium
ATCATTGGAGCTTTACCAGCGCCACCAGCTTCGATCACGTTTGCTTGTGCGAGTGACTTGATCTCTGCCTTGATTCCGATTGCAGCAAGATCTTCCTGAATTGATTGTGCAATTCGTGGATTTGGATCTGTATTGCTGGTCCATAGTTCAGTGCTGAATCCGCTTGCAAGTCCAGCTTCTGCTAGAAGTGCTTTTGCTTTTTCAACGTTGTATTCAAAGCCCTTGTAGTTCTTGTCATAACCAGGCATTGATGGAGGAAGCGGCTGATTTGCAGCTTCGGCACGTCCATTAAGAATCTGGACGATGCGCTCCTTATCAATTGCATGGTTAATTGCTTGACGAACCTTTACGTTATTTAGTGGCTTGATCTTTACATTTAGCGTTACATAACCAGTCTGTAGCTGGCCACCTTCGATGATGAGATCAGCATTATCTGGATTCTCTTTCTCGGAGATGTAGCTTGCAGCAGGAATGCTGTCACCAAGAATGTCGACTTCGCCGCTCTTTAAACGCTGTAGCGCAACAGTTGGGTCAACGCCAACTTCGAAGACGATCTGATCTACTTTTGGTAGACCGCTCTTGTAGTAATCAGGGTTGCGATCAAGAGTTAACTTCTGACCGAGTTCCCATGAAGTAAATTTGAAAGCACCGGAACCGACTGGGTTCTTACCAAAGTCTGGTCCGTACTTCTCTGCTTCTTCTTTTGGCACAACGCTGGCGAAGTTAATTGCCATTACGTGTAAGAAGGTTGCATCTGGACGTGAAAGATTAAATGTGATGGAAGTTGGGCTGTTAACAACGATTCCGGAGATATCTGTTGTCTTGCCGGCAGCTGCATCATCAAATCCGGCGATGCTTGCAAAGAAGCCAGCGCCAGGACCTTGAGTTGCAGGATTAACTGCGCGCTCGATTGAGTACTTCACGTCTTCTGCAGTCAATGTACGTCCATTATGGAACTTAACATCATCACGAAGATTAAATGTAAAGGTCTTTCCATCTTCTGAAATTTCTGGCATATCAGTCGCTAGATCTGGAACAAGATTTGTTGTTCCTGGTTCGTAATCTAGAAGACGGCTGAATAGCGATTTGATAATTGACCAGTTCTGCCAGTCATAACCAATTGCAGGATCTAGCGTGGCAATATCGTTCTGATAAGCAACGATTACTGATCCGCCTGCATTGTCGCTGCTTGAGCTACAGCCAGTGATGATCAGTGTTGATGCCAGTGCTAATCCGAGAAGCTTTAACTTCTTCTTCATTTAGCTACCTTTCCTATAGGACCCTGGGAAGTAACGAATCCAGGGAGGGCAAAAGAGTAAAGCCCTACTGACCAGTCGTCTATACAAAGAGGTGAACGAGAGCCAAAACGTGCGTTAAATAACGGGATTGTTATTGGTTTGGGGTGAGGTTACTTCTTCCAACCGAGAGCATCCATGTAAGCCTCCGCTTCAGTAAAGAAAGCTTTCAGTGTTAGGCCATGTGCTTTTTCAAATGCAGTTTCAAAATTTGAACCTTTACCAACTTCTTCGTAGAAACTAAGCATTGCAGCAACGCCACCATGTTTTGCTACTAACAAATCCATTAAGCGACGACCCAAGCCATATTCACATCCATTAAAAACGCCAAAACCTTCGGTCTTATTGCTCACCTTCCAGGTTTCCCATGCAGTTTTACATTCGCCGAATTTATAAGGTGAACCTTCAAAACCAACAGTTGAACCATAATTTCGACTACCCGAACTCATTAACGAAGCAATCATTCCTCCGAAAACACTTGCGCTTCCCTCGCGATACCAAGCTGTGGAGTTTTCATAAAACCGAGAATTTGTTGGATTGTTTACATCGAGAGCCCAGTTGTACTGAGCGATGTGAAATGTTTCGTGAGCAGATTCAAACCAGGTTGCATGTGCCGGTCCTTTAATATTCATCCAACCTTTTAGGTTGTCAGCAAACATCTTTCCGCAGCCAACAGCGCCGCCAGAATCTTTCGTTGTTTGTTCAGCAAGGTTTGGACAGATTGGTTGCAACTTTCCCTTTACCCATTCCAGATCTTCCCAAGCATAAATTTCATAATCAGGCATCAGGTTCTTGAATCCATTAAGAATCTTTGCCGCAGTTCTCGAAGCATCCTCAATCTCTTTATTTTTTGGATTCTTAGAATTATCTGTGAGATAAGTGATTTTTGGCGTGGTGCCAGAACTTAATTGGTTCTTAAGTTGCTGGACCTGTTGGTCTAAAAGCGAATAGACAGCTGCTTCTTCTTTATTCAGTGTTGAATATGGAACTTGAGTTGGAACAATAAGTTGTCGCCAAGTCTTTTTCTTGCCTTGTTTTACGCATTTATATTCGGCATCAAAGATCACCTTTACTTGGCCGGATTTTTTACATTTAGTTCC
>CAZYJU010000051.1:0-5114 GCA_964647945.1 uncultured Actinomycetes bacterium
AGCTCATCAATCACCGAACTCCAAAGACGTTTCTCCTGCCCCACCCAACGAATTCGCACACCAAGTTCGTTCATCTGATCGCGACGACGTCTTAAGACTTCCTTGTTAAAGCCCATCAAGAAGCGAACCTCTTCTGGTGAGCGTTTCCAATTCTCGGTGCTAAATGCGTAAGCGCTTAACTCTTTAACGCCAATTTCAATTGCGCCTTCGACCATATCAAAAAGCGGGGCTTCGCCAGCTTTATGTCCTTCGGTCCGCTTTAGCCCGCGGTTTCTTGCCCATCTGCCATTGCCATCCATAACTATGGCGACATGCTTTGGAATCTGTGATTTCTCGATGACTGGTGGTTTAGCGCCAGACCAATGTGGCTCGGGCTTTCTTACTTTCATACCCGCTCCACTATTTGCAGACTTCGAAGTCCACGTTCTAGATGCCACTGTAAATATGCAGCGATCAATCCATTTGCTTCGCGACGATTACGAAGTTCGGAGGCCATCGCGCTCTCCCAATCTCCACTTATTAAATCTGACATCAATTTCAAAGTCTCAATAGCAGGAGTAGCAGATGCACTTGGTCTGCAATCTGCACAGACTGAACCGCCACCAACTAATGAGAAGTAGCGATGTGGCCCTGCGGCATCGCACTTTGAGCAATTGATCAACGATGGCGCATAGCCCCCAACTGCCAAAGAGCGCAGTAGGTAGGCATCCAAAATCATCGAAGGGTCATACTTATTATCGGCAAGTGCTTTCATCGCACCAGTTACCAATTTAAATTCTTGTAACGCAGGCTCATGTTCGTGCGAAGTAAATCGCTCAGCTGCTTCAAGAATTGTCCCGGCAATAGTCCAACGTGAGTAATCCTCAGTAAGCGCTTCACCGTAGTTAAAGACGGATTCGACTTGAGTGACCGTGTCAAAGGTTCGACCGGTATACAACTGAATATCTATGTGCGAACCAGGTTCGAGGCGAGCGCCAAATTTTGATTTGGTTCTGCGGACGCCTTTGGCAACTGCGCGTACTCGGCCATGTTCGCGCGTTAAGAGTGTGATGATGCGATCGGCCTCACCCAATTTCTGGGTACGAAGCACGATGGCTTCATCGCGATACAAACTCACGAGGGATAAGTTATCGGTTACACCTAGCGAATTGCGCGATTGATTGCAGAAATGATCGCTTTTAGCGCAGCGGTGGTGGTGTTCGGGTCGATTCCAACGCCCCAGAAGACATCTCCTTCGATGGCACATTCAAGATATGCCGCAGCGCTGGCATCTCCACCTGCTGAGAGCGCATGCTCTGAATAATCAAGCACGCGCACATCTAAGCCGTAGCCAATTAGCGCATTACAGAATGCAGAGATCGGGCCATTGCCGGTAGCTTTTAGATCTTTCAATTCTCCGCGATCAGTGATCTTAACTTCGATCTTCACATCTTCACCTAGTGCTGAATTAGTGGAGATACCTTTCAAACGGAAACGTCCCCACGGCGCAGTCTCGGTTGGAAGATATTCATCTTCGAAGATCTCCCAAAGTTCCTTAGGCAGAACTTCGCCACCTTCGTTATCAGTCTTTGCCTGTACTACTTTGCTAAATTCAATTTGTAATCTACGTGGTAGATCTAAATGATGTTCGGTCTTCATCAAGTAAGCAACGCCACCCTTACCTGATTGGCTATTGACTCGGATTACCGCTTCATAAGTTCTGCCAATATCTTTTGGATCAATTGGAAGATATGGAACCGCCCAAGTGAAGCCATCAACATCCTTGCCGGCGGCCTTGGCATCTTTCTCTAGATGTTCGAAACCTTTCTTAATGGCATCTTGGTGTGAGCCACTGAAAGCGGTAAATACCAAATCTCCACCGTATGGATGGCGCTCAGGAACTCTTAGCTGATTGGCATACTCGACGGTTCTGCGGATCTCATCGATATTTGAGAAGTCGATCATCGGATCAATGCCATGGCTAAATAGGTTAAGTCCCAAGGTAACTAGACAGACATTTCCGGTTCGTTCGCCATTCCCAAAGAGCGTACCTTCGATGCGATCGGCTCCAGCTAAATAACCCAACTCTGCTGCCGCAACTCCCGTACCGCGATCATTATGTGGATGTAGCGAAAGCACCACAGAATCTCTGCGATCTAAATTACGACTCATCCATTCGATGGAATCGGCATAGACATTTGGCGTTGCCATCTCAACGGTAGCTGGCAAATTGATGATGCTCTTCCACTCTGGAGTTGGCTGCCAAATCGCATTTACTGAATTGCAGACATCTAAGGCAAACTCCAATTCAGTGCCGGTGTATGACTCAGGAGAGTATTCAAATGAGACATTGGTACCCTTAACCGAATCGACCATCTTCAAACAGAGCTCTGCGCCATCCGTTGCGATTTTTTTGATGCCATCTTTATCAAGGCCAAAGACCACACGTCGTTGCAAAGTTGAGGTTGAGTTATAAAGATGGACAATCGCATTTTTAGCGCCTTTGATGGATTCAAAAGTCCGGGTGATTAGCGCTTCGCGGGCTTGGGTTAATACTTGAATCACTACATCATCTGGGATCAAATCCTCCTCGATGATCTTTCGAACGAAATCAAAATCAGTTTGAGAGGCAGATGGAAAGCCAACTTCAATCTCTTTGTAACCCATCTTGATTAGCAAGTTGAACATTGCAAGCTTGCGCGGGGTATCCATCGGATCGATCAGCGCTTGATTGCCATCTCGTAAATCAACGCTCGCCCATTTCGGAGCTTTGACCATCTTCTTCGTTGGCCAAGTTCTATCAGCAAGCCCAGCTTCGCCCAATGGTAAAAATGGCGCATAACGGCCAGTCGGCATGGAACTTGAGTTTTGATTAGGGAAATTCATTTTTTACTCCTGTTTTGCTTGCTTCGATTATTTTCTATTTCGAATTGCTTCGGTTTGGTTGTACCGGCAATGCAAAACACACCGCGACGGGTAAGGCCGGTTAGTTGGCCCCGCCACGGCAGCTAAGTAGGAGTACTTGGTGCTTGCTCATGTTGAAGTAAAGTCTAAATTACAGAACTGGTAAATGTCTATCCAGCTCGAATGCCGATACTTGGCGCGCATATTCGGCCCACTCCGCCTTCTTATTTCGAAGTACATAATCAAAGACATGTTCGCCCAAAGTCTCTTGGACTAATTGGCTTCTCTCCATGATCGCGGTGGCCTCATTGAGATTCTGTGGCATCTCAACTGCTGGGTAGTTATCCGGTAATTCCAACTCTTTACTTACCCCGTCAAGACCTGCCGCAATCATTACTGAGAATGCTAGATATGGATTGCAGGCAGAATCTGGTGCACGAAATTCGATACGAGTGGAATTTGATTTCTTCGGCTTAAACATCGGAATTTGAATCAACGATCTGCGATTTGATGGACCCCAATTGATCAAGTTAGGGGCTTCGCCGCCGCCATGTAATCTCTTATAAGAATTTACCCATTGGTTTGTAACTGCAGTGATTTCAGGGGTGTGCTTCAAAATGCCTGCTACAAATGAGCGGCCAACTTTCGATAAGTTATAGGGCAAGCCACCATCGTAGAAAGCATTGTTATCATCTTTAAATAAAGATACGTGGGTATGCATCGCAGAGCCAGGGTGTTCGGTAAATGGCTTTGGCATAAATGAGGCGTAGAAACCTTGTTCTAACGCAACCTCTTTGATCACATGACGGAAGGTCATGATGTTATCGGCAGTAGATAAAGCATCTGCATAACGCAGATCGATCTCCTGTTGGCCAGGTGCACCTTCGTGGTGGCTAAATTCAACCGAGACGCCCATCGCTTCTAGCATCGTAATTGCAGCCCTACGGAAATCATGTCCGATCATGTTTGGGGTGTGATCGAAATATCCAGCGTAATCAACTGGCTCTGGTTTCTTGCCAGGTGTTGGTGGCTCTTTAAATAGGAAGAATTCGATCTCCGGATGGATGTATACGGTGTAACCCATATCGGAGGCCTTATTTAAAGTTCGGCGTAGAACTTGTCTTGGATCAGATGGTGATGGTGCGCCATCTGGCATCACAATGTCGCAGAACATACGTGCTGCCCCTGGCGCTTCTGTGCGCCATGGCAAGATCGAAAAGGTATTTGGATCTGGTTTTGCCAACATATCTGATTCCATTTGGCGGGCGTAACCTTCGATCGATGAACCATCAAAGCCAATACCCTCTTCAAACGCCGCTTCTAACTCTGCCGGAGAAATCGCAACTGATTTTAAGAAGCCCAGAACATCGGTAAACCAAAGTCTTACAAAACGAATATTGCGCTCCTCAACGGTGCGCATCACAAATTCGACTTGGCGTTCAGAATTAGGGGAAGTCATGGATTTATCATAGAAATCCAATGTTTCTAACTTGTTAAAAGAATTTTTAAGGATTAGCTAAATGCGCGCTTTAGCGCTCATTCCAGCGTGAGGTTATCGGTAGGCGACGGTCTTTTCCGAAGGCTCGATTGGAGATCTTGGTGCCTGGCGGATATTGGCGTCGCTTATATTCGGCGCGATCGACCATTGTGATCACCCGATTAACCAGGCTTGCTTCAAAACCACTAGCAATCAATGAAGCCGCCCCTTCATCGCCATCTACATATCTAGTCAATATTTGATCGAGCAATAAATAATCGGGCAAAGAATCGGTATCTTTTTGATCTGGTCGAAGCTCTGCTGATGGCTCTTTCTCGATTGATGAACTTGGAATCGGTGGAGTCTGATCTAGATAGATGGCCAACTCGTTTCGCCATCTTGCAAGCTGCCAAACTTGGGTCTTATAGATATCTTTGATTGGCGCATAGCCACCAACTGCATCGCCATATAAAGTCGAATATCCAACTGCCAACTCTGACTTATTTCCGGTGGCCAGAACCAAGTGTCCTTCTTGATTAGAAATTCCCATCAAAGTGGTGCCACGAACTCGGGCCTGGACATTCTCTTCAGCAAGGCCAGTTAGCTCTAAGTTGCTGACAAATTCATGAACCATGGTTTCGATCGGCACAATTCGAAAATTCAAGCCAGTTCGGCGGGCCAGATCCTCAGCATCTGAGATCGAATGCTCTGATGAATATTTACTTGGAAGCGCTACGCCAAAGACCTTCTCAGG
>CAZYJU010000051.1:5214-7244 GCA_964647945.1 uncultured Actinomycetes bacterium
GGCAGTGTTAAATCATGTATCGCCAATTGATCTTCGAACTGTTTGGTGCGCATCAACAACTCACCATTTGCATCCACCAAAATCGAATCGCCATCAAAGACCAGATCATCTTGTCCGCCCGTCATGTTGACGTAGGCAAGCGCTGCCCCAAAACCACGGGCGCGCTCTTGTACAAGTGAGAGCCTCAAGTCATCTTTATTTCGCTCATACGGTGAACCATTTGGCACCACCACCAAACCAACTTTTCGCATCGCAAGTTCTGCCACCGGTCCGCGGTTCTGCCAAATATCCTCACAGATCGCAAGGCCGACATCGATGCCATTGATTCGAACGACCAAGGATTTCTCACCGGGTACGAAGTTACGAAATTCGTCAAAGACGCCGTAATTAGGTAGGTGGTGCTTTATATATCTGGCCTTAATCTCACCTTGATGGATGACGGCAACTGCATTTTGCGGAGCGCCAATTGGCTGCCCCAATTTATCTACTGCACCATCGATCTGATCTAAGTAACCAACTACCATTACTAAGTCGCCAAATCCGCTTCCTGCTACCCGCTTAGCAAGTTCTGAGATCGCAATTCGGCTGGCATTTCTAAATGATTGGCGAAGCGCTAAATCCTCAACTGGGTAGCCAGTTAAAACCATCTCCGGAAAGACCAGTAGTTGTACTCCGGCTTTATGAGCAAGGGCGGCTTGGGTCGCTATCAAATCGGCATTAAATGAAATATCGCCAACTGTTGGATTTACTTGGGCAAGCGCGATTCTTAAAGTGCCGGAACTTACAGAACTCACAGAATTGCTGCCACTCATAATTCAAGAGTACCCTTAGCCAAGCACCAGGTGACAAATTAATTTGCATCTAGGGAGGTTTCAAATGACAACTATTAAAGATCTTGCCGACTTCAAAAAGCGCGGCCAAAAATGGGCGATGTTGACCTCCTATGAGATGGCTACTGCCGAGATTTTCGATGAGGCCGGAATCCCAGTCCTGTTAGTTGGTGACTCTGCAGGCAATAACTTCTTCGGTGAGGCAAATACCATCCCAGTTACTGTCGATGAATTGATCCCTTTAACAAGAGCGGTCTCCAGGTCTGTAAAACAAGCTTTGGTAGTTGCAGACTTGCCTTTCGGTTCTTATGAATCCGGACCAGAATTGGCCCTCTCAACTTCGCTTCGATTCTTTAAAGAGGCCGGTGCCCACGCAGTAAAACTCGAAGGGGCGCATACCGAGAGTATTAAGAAGTTAGTTTCAAGTGGCATCCCAGTTATGGGCCATATTGGACTTACCCCCCAGAGTGTTCATCAATTAGGTGGTTATAAAGTGCAGGGACGAGATAACCCAGAGGCACTTATTTCGGCAGCTAAATCGATTGAAGCAGCTGGCGCTTTTGCAGTTGTCCTTGAAATGGTGGTTGCTGATCTTGCAACTGAAATTACCAACCAGTTAACCATTCCAACTATCGGTATCGGCTCTGGAAATGGTACCGATGCCCAAGTTTTGGTCTGGAATGATGCCTTTGGATTGACCAAGAACCCCCCAAAATTCGCCCGAAAGTACCGAAATTTACGCACAGAACTGTTAAGTGGGGCTAAAGAGTTTGCAGATGATGTTGCTAATGGAAATTTCCCCTCTGATTTGGAAACTTTTCGGTAAATCTGCGATCAATTCGCATTCTGACCAGATTTTTATTGATTTTTTACTCTAATTTTCCGAAATCTTTCTTGAATTTTTAGAAAAAATTATCAAAAATAATTGCGACACGCGCCCCTAAATTTTGCACAAAATGTTTGTGCAATACGCAAATACCTGTAAGACTTCTCCTTGAAAGAACTGGTAGACGGATCCGGTTCAGTTCGATAGGAGAAATACGTGGCAGCACGTAAGAAGGCAGCAGCTAAGAAGGCTGCACCAAAGCGTCGTCGTAAGAAGGCAGCGGCAGCACCTGCAGCTCCAAAGCGTCGTCGTAAGAAGGCAGCAGCTAAGAAGGCTGCTCCAAAGCGCCGCAAGAAGGCAGCAGCTAAGAAGGC
>CAZYJU010000052.1:0-7212 GCA_964647945.1 uncultured Actinomycetes bacterium
CGAGAGTACATGTTTGAGATAGATGGAAATTCCTTTAAAACTCGAGCGATGCTAATTGCCATAGCTAATGGATGTAGCTACGGCGGGGGAATGAAGGTTTGTCCGGATGCACGCATAGATGATGGAAGTTTCGATATCATGATTCTTAGACCAGTTTCGAAATTTGAGTTTTTAAAGGTATTTCCGAAGGTGTACAGAGGAACACATGTCAGTCATCCTAAAATTGAAATTCTTAAAGGAAAGAAAGTCAGAATAATCGCAGATGCAGTCTCTTATGCTGACGGCGAACGTATTGGAAGGCTTCCACTCAACGCAAAGATTGAGCCAGGCGCTCTAAAGGTCTGGTGCTAGGTGGCGCTCTCGCCCGCGGAGAGATACGCCGCTGCTAAAACGAGAAATCGATATCCAAAGACACAGGAGTTTAGTGAACAGTTTGATTATCCATTTGATGATTTTCAAATATCAGCTTGTAACTATTTAGAAGATGGAAAGAGTGTTCTTGTGGCTGCGCCAACCGGAGCCGGTAAAACTATCGTAGGCGAATTCGCGAATTTCTTAGCAATCAAAGAGGGAGTTAAATCATTTTATACAACTCCGATTAAAGCGCTCTCTAATCAAAAATATCAAGAATTTGCCATGCGGTATGGAGAGGCAAATGTGGGGCTTTTGACCGGAGATACGTCCATCAATGGAGATGCGCCATTGGTTGTGATGACAACTGAAGTCCTGCGAAACATGATTTATGCAAGATCAACAGATATCGACAATCTTGGTTTTGTAATAATGGATGAGGTTCACTATTTAGCTGATCGGTTCAGGGGTGCCGTATGGGAAGAAATATTGATCCATCTACCTGAAAAGATTCAGATCGCCGCACTTTCGGCCACTGTATCTAATGCCGAAGAATTTGGGGACTGGTTAAAAACTGTCCGTGGTGATACAGAGATAGTCCTTAGCGAATTAAGACCTGTTCCGCTTTACCAACATATTTTGATTGGCAATCGACTACTAGATTTGTTTGTCGACGACGGGAGAGTTAATCCAGAGATTATACGACTCGAGAAGAATTCATTGCGATCCATCCCTGGAAAGAATTTTAGAAATTCTGGTCGCAATCATTCCTCCGTAAGACAATTGCTTCGGCCCGATATTGTTCAATTACTTCAAGAACGTGCTTTTATTCCGGCAATATTCTTCATATTTTCGAGAGCCGGCTGTGACGGCGCTGTCGAACAATGTTTAAAGGCGAACATCTATTTAACCAATAAGGAAGAAAGATCTCTGATTCGCGAAATAATTGAACGGCGTACCGCGGAGTTGCCACATGAAGATTTTGGAGTTTTAAAGTTTCACGAGTGGCAAGAGGCCGCTGAGCGAGGAATAGCTGCTCATCACGCTGGGCTCCTACCTCTATTCAAGGAAACTGTCGAAGAGCTATTTCAGCGTGGATTGTTGAAGGTTGTTTTTGCAACCGAAACTCTCGCCCTTGGAATAAACATGCCAGCGCGTACGGTATTTCTTGAAAAGTTAATTAAGTGGAATGGTGAGTCACATTCGATAATTTCTCCAGGCGAATACACGCAACTCACCGGAAGAGCTGGGCGTCGTGGCATTGATATAGAGGGAAATGCAATAGTTTTATGGAGCGAACAGATTGATAGTTCTCTAGCGGCAAGCTTGGCAAGTACTAGAACTTATCCTCTCCGTTCTTCGTTTAATCCCACTTATAACATGGCGGCAAATCTGATTTCACGATTTGGCAGGGAAAAAGCGCGAGAGTCGCTTGGTTCATCGTTTGCTCAATTTCAAGCTGACAGGAGTGTAGCTGGCATCCTGCGACAAATTACAAAGAATGAGGAAGCTATACGGAATACACATAATGATTCAATCTGTCATTTAGGAGATTTCTCCGAGTATATGAACTTTCGAAGCGAAATATCCAAACGGGAGCAATTGATCAGGTCAAGAGATAAGAAGATCAAGCGCGCGGATTTAGATCGTGAAATTTCGGTACTTAAACGTGACATGAAGTTTCATTCATGTCATGCGTGTCCTGAGCGAGAAGATCATGCCCGAATTTTTGAGAGGTTCAATCGATTAATTAGAGAGACTGACGGTCTCAAATCCCGTGTTCAAAATAGAACCAATTCAATACCCCGAACCTTCGACAAAGTTGTGGATGTATTGGCCGAACTCGAATATGTCTCACAAGGTCAATTGACCGGAAAAGGAAAAACTCTCTCCCGAATCTATGCAGAGAGCGATCTGCTACTAAGCGAAATGATTCATTCCAAGACTTTGGATCGATTAGGTCCAGCAGAGCTTGCCGGTTTTATCTCCTCGCTAGTTTATGAGGGGAGAGGAGAGCGGAGTCGCATTCCAAGAATTCCGAAGAATCTTGAAGAGATTTACAGAGAGACAAATCAAATTTGGCGAAAACTCGTTGGCATCGAGGATGAATTCGGATTATCAACTCAGCGTGAACCAAATTTCGATCTTGCATGGAGCACTTATAGATGGTCAAATGGCAATTCTTTACAATCAGTGCTTCGAGAAACGGATGTTCTTGTAGGGGACTTTGTACGAAATATGCGCCAAGTAATCGATCTCTTAAACCAACTACGAGATGTTCAAAGAGATTTTGCTTCGCCTATAACTCAAGCAATCAGGTCTATTGATCGCGGCGTTGTTGCTTATTCGACGGTGGTTTTATGACCTTGATGTTGATTGATAGCGCTTCGCTCTGGTACCGCGCCTATTACGGAATGCCAGATACGCTTTTGGCGCCAAATGGCGAACCTATAAATGCTGTTAAAGGCTTTATTGATATGACTGCAAGGTTAGTTAATCAATATAAACCAGATCGCTTGGTTCTCTGTTTAGATGGGGACTGGCGGCCAAGTTGGCGAGTTGAACTTTTTCCTGAGTATAAAAGTAATCGGATTCTTGAGGATGGCGAAGAGGAGGAACCGGATCTCTTAACGCCACAAATTCCAATTATTACTGACTTCTTCGATGCTATCGGTGTTCCATTGATCGGAGTTGATGATTATGAGGCAGACGATGTAATTGCAACGCTATCGACAACCGAAGCTGGACCAGTAAGAGTAGTTACTGGTGATCGTGATCTCTTCCAACTTGTCGATGATTTGAAAGATGTGAAAATCGCCTACTTGGCAAAGGGCATATCAGCTCATGATCTAGTTGATAGAGATTGGATTTCCAAGAAGTACGAGATTCCGGGGGAGCGATACGGCTTCTTCTCAATGATCCGTGGAGATGCGTCAGATGGCTTACCTGGCATCAAGGGAATTGGTGAGAAAGGTGCAGCTCAGCTCGCCCAGATTTTTGAAACTATGGATGAATTGATAGACGCGGCACTTAATTCAGATTCGAGGCTGAAGCCGCTCCATCAGAAAAGAATTTTAGAAAGTCTTGATTACGCAAAGAACGCTACTAAATTAGTAACATGTGTAAGAGATGTTCGTTTACCCAGGATTTCCTTGAAATTACCTGCGCAACCTATTGCAATCAATAAACTAGAAAAGCTCGTAGAAGATTGTGGCTTAAAGACAAATTACGAGAGATTGAAATCAGCGCTCGGATGGTAATTTTTATATCAATCCTTACCGGAGCGCTTTTTTTATCTTCATTTGCACCATTCAATTTCTGGCCAGGTGTATTTCTTGGTTCGATGCTCCTTTTCCACCAAATTGTTGACAGAGGTATTCTCCAACGGATCTATCTATCGTTCATTTCGGCTTTGGCGTTTTTTCTGCCGTTATTTCATTGGTCTAGTACTTATGTAGGTGCAATTCCTTGGTTGATTCTTGCAATCGGCGAAGCACTTATTTTTTCTGTAATAGCACTATTTTCTTACAGAAAGGATGTTAAATCTCTTTTTTTGTTTAGCGCATTCTTTGCATTGATTGAAATCCTTAGAATGAAGGTGCCATTTGGTGGTTTTGGCTGGGGGAGAATTGGCCATACGCAGACCGATTCTTTAGCGAACTTGTATCCGTTTGTTGGCATCACTGGCATTACATTCTTGGTGTTGATTGTCAGTCTCTCCTTATATCTCATGAAATTCAGGTTAATCGTGGCGATTTTTTTGTTGGTGTTGATCGTTTCGAACTTGCCGTCTGATCTAAATAAGCTTGGAACCATTCGTATTGCGGCGGTACAAGGTGGAGTTGACGAATTAGGTTTGAATTTCAATGACCGCGCATATTCTGTTTTGCAACGTCATGCAAAAATTACGGAAAATCTAGAGCAAGCATATGATTTGGTAGTTTGGCCAGAAAATGCTTCCGACTTAGATCCTATAAAAGATGTGAGGGCGCAAGGGATTGTGAAATCAGTATTAGCTGAAAAGGATTTTCCCCTTCTGGTCGGAGCCGTGGAGCAACGTCCAGAAGGCCCAGTAAATTCATCTTTGTTCTTTGATAATTCGGGAACATTAAGATCTCGTTATGTAAAACAAGATCTTGCGCCGTTTGGTGAATATATACCCCTTAGAACCTTGGCTGAATTCGTAACTCCAGAGGCAAAATCCGTTAGAAACTTTATTTCGGGAGATCAATGGGTTCTCCATAAGGTCAATGATGCGAATTTGATTTCTGTAATTTGCTTCGAAATATTGGATGATGATCATCTCAAGAATGGCGCGAACAAGAGCGAAATTATCGTTAACCAGACAAATAATGCGACCTTCGGTCGGAGCAATCAGGCTGCACAGCAGCTCCAAATAGCCAGATCTAGAGCAATCGAATTAGGTAAAGAGATACTGTCCGTTAGTACAACTGGATTTACTGCTCATATAGATAATCGAGGACAAATTATTGAAGAGATACCGCAATTTGATGCCGGCTATTTAGATGCAGAAGTTCAACGATACGAGGGTGAAACATGGGCGAGCAGATTAAATAGTTGGTTCTGGGCTGGATTTTTACTCCTTGTAATGGGGATATCCCGCGCTTGGTATTTAGCCGATAATTGACATTATGTTAACTTAATTTATTGCAAGCTCAGAGATGGGCTCGCAGGAGCAAACAAGATTCCTATCGCCATATGCCCCATCAATTCGACCCACCGTCGGCCAATATTTGCCGGCTCTCGCTAAATTGAAATTTTGACCATGAGGGAATGCCGCAGATTCACGGGAATATGGCTTGTCCCAATTTTCATTAAGCAAAGCACCCATCGTATGAGGTGCATTTCTAAGAGCTGACTCTTCAAGCGCGATCTTTCCTTCTGCAATCTCTTTGATTTCAGATCGAATGGATTTCATAGCCGAAATAAATCTATCAATCTCGGCGATATCTTCACTCTCAGTTGGCTCGATCATCAATGTTCCGGCCACTGGGAAACTCATCGTAGGTGCATGGAAACCATAATCCATTAATCGTTTTGCGATGTCATCAACAGTTACGCCAGTTTCTTTAGTAATTGGGCGGATATCAATTACACATTCATGTGCAATCAATCCCTTCTCCCCTGTATATAAAGTTGGATAATCGTTCGACAATTTCTTTGAGATGTAATTGGCGGAGAGAATTGCAACTTCTGTGGCGCGTTGCAATCCGGCTGCGCCCATCATTCGAATATAAGCCCAAGAAATTGGGAGGATTAACGCAGAACCAAAGGGCGCAGCGCTAACTGGACCAGGTCCAGTGGCAGGTCCGGCACTTTTATCAAGAGGATGGTTAGGTAGATAAGGTGCCAGATGTTTACGTGCAATAACTGGTCCTACTCCTGGTCCGCCACCGCCATGTGGAATGCAGAATGTTTTATGAAGATTTAGGTGTGAAACATCAGCACCAAATTTTCCTGGTTTTGCAAGACCAACTAGCGCATTTAGAGTTGCGCCATCGACATAAACTTGACCACCAGCATCATGAATCATTGCGCAGATATTTGTAATCTCAGATTCAAAAACTCCATGAGTTGACGGATAAGTAACCATCAGAGCCGCAAGCTGATCTCGATACTGCTCAATTTTTGCAGCTAGATCTGGAATTGAAACATTTCCAAGTTCATCACATTCAATAACTACTACGCGCATTCCAGCCATCACAGCACTGGCAGCATTTGTGCCATGTGCGCTCGATGGAATTAAGCAGATATCTCGCGAGCTCTGGCCGCTGGCATCAAGATAATTACGAATTGCTAATAAGCCGGCAAACTCCCCCTGCGAACCAGCATTTGGCTGTAATGAAACAGCGTCATAGCCAGTAATAGAAACTAACCAGTCCGAAAGCTCTTTAATAATCCTTCGAGTTCCGCTTGATTGATTACTTGGTGCAAATGGATGAAGGTTTGAAAATTCAGGCCAAGTTACAGCCTCCATCTCGGTCGTAGCATTCAACTTCATAGTGCATGAGCCAAGTGGAATCATGGTTCGATCCAAAGCAAGATCTCTGTCAGAGAGAGTACGTAAATATCTAAGCATCGCGGTTTCTGATTGATAACTATTGAAGATAGGATGCTGCAAATAATTGGTCTTTCTCAATAAATTGATGGTCCCAACTAATTCGGCTGAATCATAATTGAGCGCCCAAATCTTGCTTAAACCATTTAGATCCTGTTCCGTCGTCGTTTCATCAAAAGCTAGTGATACTCCATTTGAGATTCGCCGCACATTGAAGCCAGCGCGACGAGCACTTTCAACTAAAGCTTCTGCATTGTCAGCTTTGAAAGAAACAGTATCGAAAAAATTTTCACTAAATAGATTGAAGCCGCTCTTTCGCAATGCAGCAGCAAAACTTCGCGCTAAACGATGCACCTCTGAAGCGATCTCTCTTAAGCCATCAGGACCATGCCAAGCTGCATATAGGCCTGCAATGTTTGCAAGAAGAACTTGAGCGGTACAGATATTGCTTGTCGCTTTATCGCGACGGATATGTTGTTCTCTTGTTTGGAGCGCTAATCGCAGCGCAGGATTTCCATGTGAATCGATGCTCTGACCAACTAACCGACCTGGCAATCCTCTTTCGAGTCCGGCGCGAACTGACATAAATCCTGCGTGAGGGCCACCAAACCCCATAGGAACACCAAATCTCTGAGCTGAACCGACGGCGATATCTGCTTCCCACTCCCCTGGCGATTTGATAATCGTAAGCGCCAAGAGATCTGTTGCCATTATGACCAGTGTCTCTTTTGTTTTAGCTTCCGAAATTACTTTTGTTAAATCAGATAACTCACCAAAGGTAT
>CAZYJU010000053.1:0-3242 GCA_964647945.1 uncultured Actinomycetes bacterium
CCCAATTACCAATTGTCTTTCGCACAACTTGTGAAAGTTGATGTGTGCCATTGGTTCCTTGCGCAACTGCAGCAGCAAGGGCTTTCTCAATGCGATTCTTAACTTCATCGAACATCGCAGGATCTTCATTAAATCCGCGTGCATGAATATCAGGGCCAGCAACAATTGCGCCGCGCTGTGAATCAATTACTACTACGACTGAAATGAATCCTTCTTCGCCAAGGATACGACGATCTTTCAAAGTACTTTCAGTGATCTCGCCAATTGATTGGCTATCTACATAAACAAAACCACAAGGAACTGCGCCAGATACTTTGGCTTTACCTTCAACTAAATCAACCACCATGCCATTTTCAACAATCACAGTGTTATTGCGTGGTACTCCCGTTTGAATTGCTAATTCGCCATTTGCTTTCATGTGGCGCCATTCGCCATGTATTGGCATCACATTCTTTGGCTTTACCAAGTTGTAGCAATAGAGCAATTCGCCAGCAGCTGCGTGGCCAGATACATGCACCAGTGCATTTCCCTTATGAACAACTTTTGCACCTAAGCGCGTGAGTTCATTGATGACTCTATAAACCGGAGATTCGTTGCCTGGAATCAACGATGAAGCGAGCACCACGGTATCGCCAGGACCAACCACGATTGAGTGTTCGCCGTAAGCCATTCGTGATAGCGCAGCTAATGGTTCACCTTGCGAACCGGTGCAGATTAAAACCACATCATCGCCAAACTTCTCAAGCTCATCTTGTTCGATTAGTACAAATGGTGGGACATTTAGATAACCCATCTTGGATGCGATGTCCATGTTGCGCACCATAGAACGACCGATAAAACAAACTTTTCTTTTATGTAGTGCAGCTAAATCAATTACCTGTTGCACGCGATGTACGTGGGATGCGAAAGATGCCACGATAACTCTGCGGCGAGTGTTGGCAATGATTCGATCAAGGGTTGGCATGATCTCGCGCTCGGATGGAGTAAATCCCGGTACATCTGCATTAGTCGAATCAACTAGGAAAAGATCAACACCGCTTTCGCCTAATGATGCAAAGCGACGCAGGTCGGTGATGCGATTATCAAGTGGCAGTTGGTCCATCTTGAAATCACCAGTGTGTAGAACTGTGCCGGCTTCTGTTTTGATCGCAAGTGCTAACGCATCCGGAATTGAGTGATTAACTGCAATTGCCTCTACCTCAAAATTACCAATCTTTACGCTCTGGCCATCTTTGATTTCGCGGGTAACTGCGGTGATGCGATGCTCACGAAGTTTCGCTTCTGTAAGCGCTAATGTAAGTGGCGAACCATAAACTGGAATATCTCCACGTTCGCGAAGTAGATATGGAACTGCCCCAATATGATCCTCATGGCCATGTGTTAGAACTATCGCGACTATGTCATTTAAACGATCTCGAACATAAGAGAAATCAGGCAGAATTAAATCGATTCCAGGTTGGCTCTCTTCTGGGAAAAGTACCCCAACATCTACAACCAATAATTCGCGGTCATATTCGTAAACCATCATGTTGCGGCCGATTTCGCCAAGTCCGCCGAGCGCGACTAAACGAAGCGCACCTTTAGCTAATTTAGATGGTTCGCCTAAATTTGGATGTGGGTGATTACTCATTAAACATTCACACCGCCAGCGCGAAGATCGAGCTTTAGTTGTTCGATCTGCGCTGGTGTGGCATCGACTAAAGGCAATCGGGTATGGCCGCCAGGTAGGCCCATCAAATTGAGCGCGGCTTTGGTAAGGATCGCACCTTGGGTGCGGAATGTTCCGGTGAAAATCGGTAAAACTTTCTGATGAATCTCAAGCGCTTTTTCTGCGTTACCAGCAAACCATGCATCTAACATTTCACGCAAATCACGACCAATGGTGTGGCCACATACGCTTACAAAACCAACTGCGCCAACTGAGAGCAGTGGCAAATTCAAAATATCATCGCCAGAGTAAACCGGGATTCCGCTTCGCTTGATAACCCAGGAAGTTGAAGCCACATTTCCTTTGGCATCTTTTAAAGCCACAATATTTTTATGTTCTGCTAATTTCACTATCGTGTCAGGTTCGATCTCAACGCCTGTGCGACCTGGGATGTCGTACATCATCACAGGTAGATCAACGGCATCCGCGATTGCTCGGAAATGCGCTTCGATACCTGCTTGTGGTGGTTTGTTGTAATAAGGAGTAACTACCAAAAGTCCATCTGCGCCAACTGCTTGAGCATGTAACGCTTGTTCGACAGAGTGCGGAGTCTCGTTATTTCCAGCGCCAGCAATTACCTTCGCTTTGCTGCCAACTGCAGCTTTAACTACGCGAATTAATTCATCTTTTTCGTCATCGCTAGTAGTTGGCGCTTCGCCAGTGGTTCCGGATACCACGATCGCATCATGTCCGGTTGAGACCAAATGCTTTGCCAAAGTTTCAACGCCAGCCCAATCAACTGAGAGATCAGCTTTAAATGGGGTCACCATTGCGGTAATCAATCGACCGAATGGCGGCGTAATCATGCGTCAAAGCCTACTTCTGATTAAGGAGAAACGCGACCTGATTTATTGAAGGCCTCGTATACCAGCGGCATCTTCTCTGCGAAGAAGGCTTCCATCTTCTCAGCGACCATCTCTATTTCTCGTTGTGGGTAGCTTGGAAAATGTGAACCTTCGTGGGTGGTTCGAAGTGATAAGAAGTTCATTAGTGCACGCGCATTCATCGTTACATACATCGATGAATATGTTGCTACTGGCAAAGTAGCGCGTGCAACTTCGCGAGCAATTCCGGCCGCTAACATCTTTTGATATGCATCGTAGGCTGAGATGTAAGCCTTCTTCATCTCAGAGACCATCAAGTCGTACTGCTCTTGGGTACCTGGTTCAAATGTGTAGTGGCCAGTCTTGCCAACTTGAATCAACTTACGATCACGATTTGGAATATAGAAGACTGGTTTTAATTCGCGATAGCGACCAGATTCTTCGTTGTATGAAGCGATGCGATGGCGCATAAATTCGCGGAATACAAAGATCGGTGCGCTGATGAAGAATGTAAAAGAGGTATGTTCGAATGGCGAACCATGGCGTTCGCGCGCTAAGTAATTGATCAACCCTGCGCTGCGCTCTGGATCTTCGTGTATTGATTCGATGGATTTCTCTCCGGCAGTTGATACGCGTGCTGCCCAAATAACATCGGCATCACTTGCGCTGCTCTTTACCAATTCGACGGTTACATCGTCGCGGAAGACAAT
>CAZYJU010000053.1:3342-4747 GCA_964647945.1 uncultured Actinomycetes bacterium
GACCCAGCAGTTGACATACCGCAGACCTTATAGACTCAGGCGCATGTCTTCCATTAACCGCGCCACGTTAAGCAAATCACTTAGCGTGAGTATTGCGGTTGGGGCCTACGGAACCGCCTTTGGAGCTGCGGCAGTAGCGGCAGGATTCTCGGTTTTACAAGCATGTCTATTGAGTTTGCTCACATTTACCGGTGCTTCGCAATTTGCAGTAATTGGTGTGATTGGCGCAGGTGGAAGCGCACTCACTGGAATTGCCACCGCTTCCCTATTGGGATTTCGTAATGCAATCTATTCGATGATTGCAAAACCAATTCTTAATGTTCGTGGTTTAAAGAAATTATGGGCAACGCAGATCACGATCGATGAATCGATTGCAGTAGCAACAGCTGAAGAGGTGCGTGGCGAAGATGCGATGCGTCATGGTTTTTGGCTAACTGGTGGCGGGGTCTTCTTCTTCTGGAATCTATTTACCTTACTTGGCGCGCTCGGTGCGCAAGCGATTGGCGATCCAGCTGAGTGGGGCTTAGATGCGGCAGTTCCAGCTGCATTTCTAGGTTTGGTCTGGCCAAGACTTAAAGCGCGACGCGATTATCTATTAGCGATCTCGGCAGCAGCTCTAGCGCTCACGCTTACCCCATTGTTTGCTGCAGGGTTACCGATCATTGCTACTGCGCTACTTGCGGTGCTCTTTGCAACATATAAGCGAGAGCAATCATGAATCAATTCTGGATTGCCACAATCGGTACTTCGGTACTTGCTTTTCTAATCAAGTACTCCGGAACCTTGATTCCAAATAAAGTTCTAGAGAGCGAAATGGTGCGAAAGATAAATGCGCTATTGCCAATTGCCATGTTAAGTGCGCTCGTCGCAGTTCAAGCTTTTGCAAATAAGAAAGAGTTGATGATTGATCATCGCGCAGCAGGGTTGGTAGTTGCGGCCATCGCGCTAAAACTTAAGGCCGGCTTCCCAGTAGTTGTGGGTAGCGCGGCCTTAGTTTCAGCTTTAATCGTGCGATTAACTTAAATAAATTAAATAACCTTTAGATCTTCAAGCTTTTTACGTAGATCTGGATCTGATGGTTCGGTCATGTGAGTGCCATCTGGAAAGACGATTACTGGGATGCTCTTTGCGCCACCATTAATCTCAATAACTTTCTCCATCTGTTCTGGATCCTTTTCAACATCCACTAAGTCATAAGAGACATTTAGCTCTGCAAGTAAGCGCTTTGAACGGCGGCAATCGCCACACCAATCTGCGCCATACATAGTGATTCCGGTGCTGCTCATAGGAATTTCTCCAATCCGATAGTTAACCCTGGTTTCTTGATGATCTCTCGAGCGCCAAGAAGTACTCCTGGCATAAAACCTACTCTGTCTAACGAATCATGGCGAATTGTGAGCGTCTC
>CAZYJU010000053.1:4847-7167 GCA_964647945.1 uncultured Actinomycetes bacterium
CTCCTGGCATAAAACCTACTCTGTCTAACGAATCATGGCGAATTGTGAGCGTCTCTCCCAATCCACCAAAGAGCACCTCTTGATGCGCTACTAATCCACGTAAGCGAACTGAGTGAATTGGCACATCGCCAATCTTGGCCCCGCGCGCACCTGTTAATCCGCTATTGGTCGCATCTGGTTGCTTCTGCATCGCAGTGCGCGCTTCATTGATTAGCTCGGCGGTGCGGGCTGCGGTACCAGATGGCGCATCTACTTTATTTGGATGGTGCATTTCGATGATCTCAACTGATTCGAAATATGGCGCTGCTTGCTTTGCAAACTCCATCATCAAAACGGCGCCAATTGCAAAATTAGGAGCGATAAATACGCCAACCTTTGGATGGTTTGCAAGTAGCCCTTCTATTTTTGCGATCTTTCCCGCATCAAACCCAGTTGTACCTACGACCACATTGATGTCGTTAGAAATTAGAAATTCTAGATTCTGCATCACGCTTTCTGGGTGGGTGAAGTCAACAACAACATCAGAGCCTTTGACTTGATCTATTGAATCACCTAAATCAATTGCAGAATGTAGTTGCATATCGGAAGCGCCTTCAACGGCTTTAACAACTTCTGAACCCATGCGACCTTTTGCGCCAAGCACAGAGACTTTGATCATGCTCACTTTAATATCCCTTCAAAGTCGGCGCTTATCTTCGCGCTATCCTTAAATGGTCCGGCAAGGCCAAGGGTAAGCGGTCGCACGAAGAATTCGCGGGCAATTTCCTCGACATCGGCTTTTGTAACCTCTTTTAACTCAAGCATCATCTCATCTGGGCTCTTGGCGTAGCCATCCCAAACTTCAGCGCTGCCAATACGATCCATTCGATAAGCCGAATCTTCTCCGGCTAAGAGCACGCCTGCGCGAACTGCATTCTTGCCACGATTAAATTCTTCGTCGGTAATGCCATTACTTGCTACATCATGAAGAATCTCTTTGATGATCTTCACAACTTCTAAAGCTTTATCTGGAGCACAACCTGCATAGACGGCGAAGTAACCGCTACCCACGTAACGACGAACTAATCCATCGACAGAGTAAACCAAACCACGCTTCTCTCGGATCTCTTGGAATAACCGTGATGACATGCCACTTCCGATTGCAATGGTTAGCACTTTTAATGCGATTGCCCTTGAATCATTGCGACCCATCGCCTCCAGCCCTAAAAACAAATTGCACTGTTCGAATTGGCCGTTATGCACTTTGATATTAGTTGATGGCTTTGGAGTAAAAGCACTGTAATCGCGGACCTTAGGAGGCTTGTTACCTACCAAAAAGTTATCTCTTTCAAGATTCTGTTTGACTAAATCTACAAACTTTTCATGATTGATATTTCCGGCAGCGCTAACCACCATCGAATCTGCCAAGTAATTCTTCTTGTAGTAATCGAAGATCTGATCGCGGGTAATCGCGTTCATTGATTCCTTGGTGCCAAGGATCGAAATACCTAGCGGATGCTCGCCCCAGAATGCGCTACCGAAGGCTTCCTCTGCGCAATCTTGCGGATCATCATCGCGCATCGCCATCTCTTGAAAGACTACGTTGCGTTCGTTCTCAAATTCGGTTTCGGTTACCACTGCACTGGTAATGACATCGCTAAGCACATCTACTGCAAGCGGGAGATCTTCATCGACGACTTTTGCGTAGAAGCTAGTGAATTCGTTGGTGGTATAGGCATTGATGCCACCACCTAGATTTTCAATTGATGATGAGATCTCTTTTGCGCTACGGCGCGTAGTGCCTTTAAAGAGGACGTGCTCTAAAAAATGTGAGGCACCAGACTCTGCTGGTGCCTCATCACGTGATCCAATATTTACAAAGTAACCTACTGAAGCGCTTCGAACTGTGGCATCGGTATCAGTGATGATACGTAAGCCACAATCTAAAGTGGTTCTATTGATCACTCAGATTTCGCTGCTTCATCCAATACTGGCACAAGCGATAGCTTGCCCTTTGGATCAATCTCACCGATTTCAACCTGAACTTTGTCGCCAACTTTCATGACATCTTCGATATTTTCGATGCGCTTTCCACCATGCATTTTTCGAATCTGAGATACATGTAGCAAGCCATCTTTGCCGGGTAGCAATGAAACGAATGCACCAAACTGCGCAATCTTCACAACGGTACCTAGGTAACGCTCGCCAACTTCTGGCATGGTTGGATTTGCGATTGCATTGATCTGCGCCTTGGCAGCCTCTGCGGATGTTCCATCAGTTGCGCCAATGTAGATCGTGCCATCATCTTCGATTGAGATTTCAGCGCCAGTCTCTTCTTGAA
>CAZYJU010000054.1:0-7143 GCA_964647945.1 uncultured Actinomycetes bacterium
TAGTTAAGGCCCCAACGAATTTGAGTTACTGGATTGGTGCGCCAATCTGAACCAATTGATTCCATCTTGATTGCCGGGTAGGCCTGCGGAATTCCGTGAGCACCTGAGCGATAGTTATGCGCCTTGTAATTCCAATGTGATTCGCGGGTCCAAAGTCTTACCAAGCATTGCTGTTGGGTGGTGTTCCAGCGCTTGTACTCCGCTTTGATGATTCGAATCGCCACCTCTTTTGCACCTTTTGGAGTCCTAGCTAGTTCAATTTGGCGAGCGGCAAATGAGACTGCGCGAAGATCGATCGCCGTGACTTTGGTATTGAAATCGAAAGTTGCGTAGAGAGATGCCACCTGTTGGTCCGGGCTATCGCTCTCCTCATGTCCGGCAGCGATTAGCGCGCTCTCCTTCTTAACTTCAGGAAGGGTCAGATTCGAGGTCATCGGAAATTCAAGACCGTAAGAGCTTGGGGTAGCGCTCGAGATAAAGATCATCGAGGCGATCAAGACCCAGGTCGCACGGGCGCGACCTATTGGGCCTGATGGCTCTGGCTTAAACTTCATTGGAGAAGGCTTTCAATCACCCCCGACATCGGCAAATTACGACCCGCATGGCGGGGGAAAAAGTTTTCTCCACAAGTCAGCGGGAGGGGAAAAACCGCAGGTCAGAACGGGGTATGTCCGTTATGACCTACTTTGTCGGTGTGAGATTTTTAGGGTTACGTCACATTAAAAGCGCGAACTTTAAACAATACAGAGCACAAGGTAGATGAGAGCTTTTTGAGAAAAGCGGGCCCTATTAGAGCGCGATCGGGCCTTCAAGTAGTTCAGTCACAAGGGCTGCAATCTGCGAGCGCTCGCTTCGAGTCAATGTCACGTGGGCAAAGAGCGGGTTACCCTTCAAAGTCTCAACCACCGCAACCACTCCGTCATGGCGACCGACGCGCAAGTTATCGCGCTGGGCAACATCGTGGGTTAAGACCACCCGAGAGTTCTGGCCGATTCGAGAGAGCACAGTTAATAGGACCCCTCGCTCCAGCGACTGAGCTTCATCCACGATGACATAGGAATCGTGCAGTGAGCGGCCACGGATATGGGTAAGTGGCAGAACTTCAATTAGCCCTCGGGCCAGAATCTCATCGATCACCGGTTGGCTGACCAATGCTCCCAAAGTGTCAAAGACTGCCTGCGCCCAAGGAGACATCTTCTCCCCTTCGCTACCTGGCAGATAACCAAGCTCTTGTCCGCCAACTGGATAGAGCGGACGGAAGATCACAACTTTCTTATGTTGTCGTCGTTCCATCACCGCTTCCAAACCTGCGGCAAGTGCCAACGCAGATTTTCCAGTTCCGGCGCGACCGCCAAGTGAAATGATTCCGATATCTGGATCTAGTAATAGATCAAGTGCGACTCTCTGTTCAGCGCTTCTTCCATGCAATCCAAATGCGGTGCGATCTCCGCGCACCAATTGCAACTCTCCACTTGATGTAATGCGTCCAAGCGCGCTTCCTTTTTCGGAGTGGAGAACGATTCCAGTATTTACCGGGTAGCTCTCTGGAAATTCATGGCGAGTACGTTCTTGCGAATAAAGTTCATCGATTACTTTTCCAGGAACAGTCGCTTCAGCCATCCCAGTCCATCCCGAATTCATAACTAACTCGGCGCGATACTCTTCAGCTTCAACACCAACTGATGAAGCTTTAACACGAAGTGGTAGATCCTTGGTCACTAAAACCACATCTTTGCCATCTGCCATTAAATTCTTTGCAATCGCCAAAATTCGTGAATCATTTGTACCATCACGCAAGAATCCCTGTGGCAAAGCACTTAAATCTGCATGATTTAATTCAACGGATAATGTGCCGCCGGATTCAGTGATTTGAATTGGTTGATCTAACCTGCCATTTGAAACGCGCAATTCATCTAAAAATCTAAGTGCGCCGCGTGCAAAGAAGCCCAGTTCGGGATGATCTCGCTTGCTCTCTAATTCACCAATTACAGCGATTGGGATTACAACTTCATGTTCTGCGAATCGTTTCAGGGCCTGCGGATCTGCCAATAAAACACTGGTATCTAAGACGTAAGTTCTCTTTGAGTTGCGCTTTGAAGGCTTAGTTGCTGACAAACCCAGCTCGATTCTTTAGTTGTAAAGGCGGCGGGGAAAGCAGTTAAAAGTTACGCCGAGGTTTAGACATTTCGGGCACGACACGCCCCAGCGCGTGGGGGAAATTGGTTTAAAGCGCTTACCCGCCGAAGCGTCGGTGGCGTTGTGAGTAGGCGCGCAAGGCGCGCAGGAAATCTACCCGACGAAAATCTGGCCAGTATGCCTCGCAGAAATAGAACTCGGAATGGGTTGATTGCCAGAGCAAGAATCCACCAAGTCGTTGTTCGCCAGATGTTCTAATTAAAAGATCTGGATCTGGTTGCCCGGCGGTGTACAAGAATTTTGAGATTACCTCGTCATTTAATTCGGCAGCTGCTTGTTCGATTGAAGCGCCCTTATCGCGTTCGGAATGTAAATAGGCTTTGATGGCATCGACGATTTCACGGCGTCCGCCGTAACCGATTGCAACATTTACATCTAACTCGGTCTTTAAATCAGATGGCAGCTTTTGGAACTGCTCCGCCATCCAATCTGGCAACACATCTAGCGCTCCAACAACTTTTACATTCCAACGGCCGGTCTCGCTTAACTCCTTAACCAAGTTTGCAATTATCTTTAATAGCTCATCTAACTCTTGTTGGCTACGTTTGAAATTATCAGTTGAGAGTAGCCAAATCGTCACCAGCTTGACTTGGGCGGCCTCACACCAATTTAGGAAATCTACAATCTTGTCTGCACCAGCTTGATGTCCACTGCTTGCTTCAACTGTATTTGCTTTGGCCCATCTTCGATTGCCATCGACGATGATTCCGATATGGTGAGGAGTTTGCGAATAATCTAACTTGCGAAGTAATCGACGTTCGTACAATGGATAAAGTGGCGCTTTGATAGCGCGCTTTATCATTTTAATGCTCAACTAGAGATACTTCTTTACTACATACCGTTCTGCCCAAATAGAGGCAATCGGTAAGGTGCCGGCCAAAATCAATCCCAAGATCGCGGTAGTTTTCCATCGCTTTGCCACCGCAAACTGGATCGCAAAGAGCACATAAAGTGGATAGAGGTATCCATGTACAAGCGGAATCCAGATAGTTGATTCATGCCAGCTCTCGTTATCTAGCAGGTACTTAACTGGCATATAAACAAACCAGAGCAATAGCGACATCACGCCGGCCACCAGAGCCATGATTCGGAATCTACCCATCAAATCAAACTTCATAGAACCACCCTATCTTGTCTAAACTCTTTTACACCCTGTCAGATTTGCGTTGGTAAATCATCAGGAAAATGGCAGTGACTGCAAATAAGAACCAGATCACCACATATGAGATGTGCTGCCAGTAATAGCCAGGTACCTTCTTTCCAATTTCAAAGGGAACTGGAATGAAACCCACCGATGGCTCTTCACTGATTGCGTGAATGTAAGGTGCGTATAAAGGTAATTCTGTTCTCGTAACAAAGAGCGCGCTATCGACTCGACTTATTTGATTACCTACATTCTCTGCTGCATCTCTACTCTGCTGCGGCACCAAATAGCCAATGACTTTGACTTCACGATTAGATTCGTTTTTTTGCAGTTCGGTATTAGCAGCATGCCCTCTAACTACCAAGATCATTGCATTGTCTTTGGTCTGAAATAGTCCAACTACCCAACTTTTGCGATCTGCTTGATTTGGCAAGATCCAATTACTCACGAAGGTTCCGGAGACTGAAACTCTTCTCGCAACTGCTGCTTCAGTTATTGATTGACTAGGTGCAATCAGCGAATCCAAAGGCACGATCGTCGAATCTATTTTGGGAGGATTTTTTAACTCAGATGCGCGATTCCATTGCCAATTTGCCAACGATAGAAAGATTGCAACTAGCAGCGCAGTCGCCAGCCACTGCCAAAAACGCTTCATTTAATCTATTTCAGAAGTTACTGATCTTCTGGGTCTTTGCGAACATTAGTGAAACGCTTGTAAAAGCTACGAAGAAGCAGAACCACTGAAAGTGTTAGCACAATCATGGTTAATGACCCCGCAACACCCATATCGAAGTTTGTTCTCATGGTGCGAGAATACCTCCTGTGAAGCCAGATGCCGACCCATTGGACTTGGATGATAGATATGGGCGTAAGAAAACTCTTGGACAAATCTCAGGCAAGGTTTTTGTAATCGGATTAATAATCATCTTGTTTGGCTGGTTTCTTTGGGCGGCCACTTATCACTCTGATCCTAAAGTGAAAGCTAATTTGATTTCCTTCAAAGCAGTTGATGAAAAATCGATGGGGATTAAATTTCAAGTCACTCGTAATGATCCCAATCAAGTCCTCGAGTGCACTTTGATTGCAGTGGATATAGATAAATATGTTGTTGGGGAGATTACCTATCGAGTTCCCGCAGGCCAGAAGAGCCAGATCATAGAAACTCAGATACCTACTCGTTCTTACTCGGTCTCCGCATCCGTGGCTCGTTGTGACCTTGCGTGATAAGTTAAACTAACGCTCTTATGACACAGACCTGGTTAACGCAAGAAGCTGCTGACCGTTTAAAAGCGGAACTAACAGAGCTTGAAGGTCCTCGTCGTGCTGAGATTGTGAAGAAGATTGAATCTGCACGTGCCGAAGGTGACTTAAAGGAAAATGGCGGATACCACGCAGCTCGAGAAGAGCAAGGTAAGAATGAAGCACGTATCAAGCAACTTAAGCACATGCTCGAACATGCACATATTGGCGCTCCACCTGTTGGAGAATCTGGAGTAGTAGCTCCCGGAATGATCGTCACCGTAGATTTTGCGGGAGATGAAATGAAATTCTTATTGGGATCTCGCGAAATTTCCTCTGGCGACCTAGATGTTTACTCTGAGAAATCACCCCTAGGTAGCGCAGTTAATGGAAAGCGAATTGGTGAGACCGTCGCATACAAAGCGCCTAACGGTAAAACATTCCAAGTTGCAATTCTCGAAGCAGTTCCTTTTGTATAGTTTTGTATAGTTAATAAAATTAACTATACAAATCATTTTTCAATTAAGTAATCCATCTAAATCCTAAGAATTGAAGGCAGATGCAGCGGGCGAACAGTTCAGTTAAAGCGCTTGAGACTTGGCGTTTGCTTCCAACTGAAGTAAAGACTCTTATCGTCGCTTCATTTTTTGTGGCGGTGGGTTTTGGTGTGATTGTTCCTTCGATCCCAATTTATTCAAGATCATTTGGTGTTAGTGCGACTGCCGTTGGTTTGGTGATTTCTGCCTTTGCCATCATGCGCTTTATCAGCGGAATGTTCTCTGGAAAGTTAGTTAATCTATTCGGCGAAAGATATGTCTTTTCGGTGGGCGTATTAATGGTGGCAATCTCCGCTTTCTTGACTGGAATCGCTGCCAATTACTGGCAGCTACTGATCTTCAGAACTGCTGGCGGGTTAGGTTCTTCAATGTTCTCGGTTGCAGCAAGTTCGGTGATCTTCAAATCAATTCCGCCAGATTTAAGAGGTCGAACTCAAGCACTTTATAACGGAACATTTTTGATCGGAGCAGTAGCTGGGCCGGCAATTGGTGGCTTGTTGATGAGTATTTCACTGCGCGCACCTTTCTTTGGATATTCGATCATGTTATTGATCAGCGGCTCAATCGCCTATAAATATTTGAAAGCTTCGCATTTGCAACCTGAAAATAGCGACCGAGTTGATGAAATGACAATTAAAGAAGCTTTGCAGCTACCCGCATTTAGAATCGCATTTGTAACTTCGTTTATGGTTGGACTTGCAATCCTTGGTCCAAGGCTCTCCATAATTCCAATCTTTGTTGTTGAAGAGCTAAAAGGAAGCAACTCTTTAGTTGGCTATGTCTACACCGCAGCCGCTCTTGTACAAGGCGCATTTCTAATGCGGGCAGGGCAGTTATCCGATCGCAAAGGTAGACGTTTAGTTTTAAAGATGGGCGCAAGCATCACTTGGGTTGGAATGGCGCTCTTTCTATTTGCTGGACATCAATCGGTTTTTATCATCGCGATGATGATCATGGGTTTTGGAACTGCTTTTCTTTCGACTACCCCGTCGGCAATTGTTGCTGATGTGATTACTGGAAAGAGCGGGAAGGTAATCGGACTTTTTCAGATGGCAGGAGATGCCGGAATGATCGTCGGCCCTATTTTGAGTGGTTTTTTGGCAGATGCCTATAGTTTTGAAGCGGCATTTGCCGCCACGCTAGCGATCTATTCGATAACTGTTTTACTAGCGTGGCGGTTGCCTGAGACTTTAGTCGCGACGCAAGATTGAAAGTAGTCGCAGTACCTCTAGATATAGCCAGATGACTGAGACCATCATTCCAAAACCTACGCGCCAAGATTCTTGCTGTGGCACACCAATTGCAACGGCTTTAGCTGCCTGATCAAAATCCATTGCTAAGAAGAAGGTAGCAAGGCCAACTCCGAACAGCGCAACAAATGGACCAAATGTTCCGTTGAATATGAAGTTACCACCAAATAGATTGATGATTCCTAAAACCAGATAACCAATGATTGCAGCAAATGCAAACTTAGTTGCACGTGCAGTTATCCGAATACGTCCTGTGCGATATGCAAAGAGCACACCAACAAATGCACCTGCAGTTGCAAGTAGCGCTTGGCTAACAATTCCTGGATAGGCTGATTCGTAAACTCTGGAAATTGTTCCAAGCACGATTCCTTGTAAACCGGCATAAACCAGAACTAACGCTGGTCTTACCTTTCTTGAGAATGCGATTACCATTCCAAGAACTAAAGCAACTGCGAAGCTTCCGAATAGAACTGCGCCACCAAGTGCGATCTGCCATGCGAGCGCCGAAGTTACGACCAGCAAGCCAAAGAGCATTGCGGTTCGAGTTACAACATCATCCATAGTCATGCGACCTGTTTGTAGAGATGATGCTGAAGGAGCGTTATACATATCCTCAAGCTCTTTACCCTCTACTGCGTCATAACTGGTGCTGTATCCGGTTCTTCCTACATTCGGATTGCCCATCGATGCATAGCCACGACCATTTTTTCCGTAGCGGCTAAGGATTGGGTTA
Source organism: uncultured Actinomycetes bacterium (assembly GCA_964647945.1). Taxonomy (GTDB): domain Bacteria; phylum Actinomycetota; class Actinomycetes; order Nanopelagicales; family Nanopelagicaceae; genus ZLKRG08. The sequence goes on from CAZYJU010000054.1 coordinate 7,120, forward strand.
CTACTCTCCATTGGTAACTCCTAT
>CAZYJU010000055.1:0-3725 GCA_964647945.1 uncultured Actinomycetes bacterium
AATCTGTTGGCACTTTTTTTCTATTCTTTAAGTTCTAATGGAGAAAACAATCGAATTACTAATCGTGAGGAATTATTAAAGAGCAAAGATGTGACTGGAAATGCTCTAACCGAAAGACAGCTTCTGATCTTGAAGATGATGGCTGAGGGTCGTACCAATCTTTCAATCTCAGGGGTTTTGGGGTATTCCGAATCAACTATTCGTCATGAGACTATAAAGATCTACGCAAAACTTGGTTGTACCGGCAGAGTTGAAGCAAGCAACATCTACCAAGAGATCTATGCCAATATCAATCAAGAAACTGCGAATCCAGATCTAGAACTGCAGAGCGCTTGATTTATTCTGGTTTACGACCCTGACGGATCAGACCGTAAGTGAGTGCATCTTGTAAGGCCATTGCAGATGCTGCGATGACGTTCTCGTGCACTCCTACGGTATTCCAAGCACCGTTCTTATCTGAAGTTTCTACTAATACGCGAGTAATCGCTCCGGTACCTAGGCGGCCTTCCAAAATACGAACTTTGTAATCCGTTAACTCCAGTTCTGATAGCTCTGGATATAGTTGTGAAAGACCTGATCGCAGAGCGGTATCAAATGCGTTAACTGGACCATTTCCAGATCCATTGCAGATTAATCGTTCGCCATTTGCGGAGACTGTTACTTCGGCATTTGTGAAGATGGTTCCGTTTGCATCACTTTCAACGCTAGTTAACCAATGCTCAACTGTGAAGAAGGTAGGTCGCTTTCTTGCGATCTCCTCTCGGACTAATAATTCGAATGAGGCATCGGCTGCTTCAAAAGTGAAACCCTGTGATTCCATATCTTTAACCCGTTCGACGATGCGAGTGATTAACTCTTTATCGCCGCCTAGATCGACACCCAATTCCTGGCTCTTAAGTTCGATTGATGCGCGCCCGGCCATATCGGATACCAACATGCGCATGTCATTGCCCACGCTTGCTGGATCTTCGTGCTGGTAAAGATTTGGATCTACTTTGATCGCTGACGCATGTAACCCAGCCTTATGAGCGAAGGCAGAGAGACCAACATAGGGCTGACGTGGTGATGGATTTACGTTGGTTACTTCGGCGATTGCGTGCGAGATTCGGAAAGACTCTCGAAGTAACTGATCTGGCAAAACCTTCTGTTCTTTTTTCAGCTCTAGATTTGCGATGATTGAAACTAAATCTGCATTTCCAGTGCGTTCGCCGTAGCCGTTGATAGTTCCTTGTACGTGAGTCGCTCCCGCGGCAACTGCTGCCATTGAATTTGCCACGGCGCAACCAGTGTCGTTATGGCAGTGAATACCAAGGCGGGCACTTGAAGCGCTCAAAATATCGTGCACCACATCTGCAATCTCATCGGGCAACATGCCGCCGTTGGTATCGCATAACGCGATTACATCGGCTCCGGCCTCTGCTGCAACGCGGACGACTTCTAGAGCGTATGAACGATTAGAGCGATAACCATCAAAGAAATGCTCTGCATCTAAGAAAACGCGTTGTCCTTCAGATCGAAGATGGGTAATAGAATCGCGAATCATATGTAGATTCTCTTCAAGAGTGGTCTTTAATGCTAGATCCACATGGCGATCGTGAGATTTTGCAACCATCGTTACGACAGGTGCGCCAGAATTTCGTAGTGCAGCAAGAAGCGGATCATCTGCCGCTTTAACGCCGGCACGTCTAGTTGCGCCAAATGCCACAAAAGTTGCGTTCTTTAATTTCAATTCTTTCTTAGCTAATTCAAAGAATTCTGTATCTTTTGGATTGGCACCTGGCCAGCCGCCTTCGATAAAACCTACGCCAAGATCATCTAAATGACGCGCAATCTGCATCTTGTCATGCACAGAGAGATTCAAGCCCTCTTGCTGCGCACCATCGCGCAAAGTGGTGTCGTAGATATGAAAGTTATCAGGCATCTTCGCCATTACTTCACGACCCTTACCCAGCCATACTTATCAGCGATTTGGCCATGCTGAATTCCAAGCAAGGTTTCGCGAATCTTCATTGTGATCGGACCAGGATTTCCATCGCCAGTTACCCAAGTTCCCCACTTTGATTTAGCTGCACCGATTGGTGAAACCACCGCTGCTGTTCCGCATGCAAAAGTTTCGGTGATCTCACCGGATGCAATGCCATCTTTCCAATCATCAACTGAGAGCATTACCTCTTCGGTTTCATAACCCAAATCGCGAGCAACTGAGAGAATCGAATCGCGAGTAATTCCAGGTAACAAAGTTCCGGTCAGCTTTGGCGTTATAACTTTATTTCCTTTTACGAAATACAGATTCATGCCGCCCATCTCTTCAACCCACTTACGTTCGACAGCATCTAGCCATACAACTTGATCGCAGCCTTCGGCAGCTGCTGCCTTCTGTGCTACAAGTGATGCAGCGTAGTTTCCACCGCACTTAGCTTCGCCGGTTCCGCCAGGTGCTGCGCGAACATATTCGGTTGAAATCCAAACAGTGACAGCCTTTGATGGATTGAAATAGGCACCTGCTGGAGTTGCAATTAATAAGTAGCGAGCCTTATTTGTCGGGCGCACGCCAAGACCAACTTCGGTCGCGATCATGAATGGCCTTATGTAGAGCGATTCGCCAACTTTATTTGGTACCCAACCAATATCTTGTTTAACCAGCGCCTCTACCGTTTCAATAAAAGTTTCCACGGGAAGTTCAGGAAGCGCTAATCGTTTTGCACTTCGATTAAAACGCTTCGCATTCTCTTCTGGTCTAAATAGCGCAACTGATCCATCTGGTTGGCGATAAGCCTTCATTCCTTCAAAGATCTCTTGACCATAATGAAAAACTGCAGTCGCTGGATCCAAAGTAATTGGTCCATAAGGAATCAATTCGGGAACTGCCCAACCGCTCTGCTCATCCCAATCACAGATAACCATGTGGTCGGTGTAGTACTTACCGAATCCACCTTCGGCAACTTTGGCATCGCGTTCCGCTGCTGGAAGCGCTTTCGGATTTAGATTTACTTTTATAGTCATGAGAGCGCCTTTACTAACGCATCGCCGATTTCAGAGGTTGAACGTTTCTTATCCCCACGCGCTAGTAAATCAGCTGCAACCGCAGCTTCAACTTCACGCGCAGCGGCAGGTAGACCTAAGTGATCTAACATCATCGCAACTGACATGATGGTTGCAGTTGGATCTGCCAATTGCTTACCGGCAATATCTGGAGCAGATCCGTGTACAGGTTCGAACATTGATGGGAATTTTCCAGTTGGATTGATATTTCCAGATGCTGCCAAACCAATACCACCACAAATTGCCGCAGCGATGTCAGTCAAGATATCTCCGAAGAGATTATCGGTAACAACCACATCAAATCTCTCTGGATTGGTAACAAAGAACATTGAAGCAGCATCCACATGTAAATAATCTGTAGTTACATTTGGAAATTCTTTAGCTACCTCTTCGAAAGTCCGAGTCCAAAGTCCACCTGCTCGAGTCAAAACATTGTTCTTATGGACCAAAGTTAATTTTTTACGCGGTCTAGCGGCTGCTCTTGCGAAGGCATCACGTATTACTCGCTCTGCGCCGCGACGAGTATTGAGTGATTCTTCGGTCGCAATTTCGGCATCAGTTCCGTAAGCCAAAGTTCCGCCAGCGCCAACATAAGGACCTTCAGTGCCTTCACGAACCACTACAAAATCAATCTCTTTATCGGTAGCAAGCGGGCCCTTCACGCCTTTATGTAACTTTGCAGG
>CAZYJU010000055.1:3825-7134 GCA_964647945.1 uncultured Actinomycetes bacterium
ATTCTCTTTGACATCATTTCTCCAAATTCACGGTTCGGGCTAGATCTGCATCGGTACTTTTTTTAACTTCTTCCAGAATATTCTCTGAAACAAAATCATCAACTGTTAGTGCCATTAAAGCCATTCCGCCAATTTCGCGACGCGATACCTGCATGCCTGCGATATTGACTCCGGCTTTGCCAAGCGCGCTACCCATGCTTCCAATTACGCCAGGCTTATCCATATAACGTAAGAAGATCATGTGTTTTCCGGGCGAAAGATCAAGTCCAAATCCATCAATAGAGACGATCTTTTCAACTTTACGAATTCCGACCAGGGTTCCTTCAACTACAAAACTCTTGCCATCGCTCATGCCAACTTTAAGTTGGATCGAGCTACGGAATTGTTCGCAGTTCGGGTCGTTCTTAACCGATGCAACCATTCCCCGATCTTCGGCAAGTTTTGGCGCATTTACATAGGTAACATCATCTTCAACTGTTGATTCGATGGCACCTTTCAAAGCCGAGATAGCTAAAACTGATGCATCATAGGAAGCAATCTCACCAAGCACATTTACCTCCATGCTTGCTGGTAAGCCACCTGCATAAGCAGTTGCTATCTCTGCCATCTTCTCAACCAATGGCAAAGATGGTCGAATCTCTTCATGTACTGCGCCACCTTTTACATTAACTGCATCTGGAACTAAATCCCCCGCCAACGCTTTGCGAACTGAGATCGCAACTGCGATACCGGCTCGCTCTTGGGCCTCATCAGTTGATGCACCTAGGTGCGGTGTTGCCACAACTTGATCAAGCGAAAATAGTGGAGAGTCCGTGCACGGTTCGGTTGCGAATACATCTAATCCAGCACCGGCTACTCGCCCTTCTTTGATCGCATTAAATAGTGCGGCTTCATCAAGTACGCCACCACGAGCGGCGTTAATGATTCGAACCGTTGGCTTTACCTTCTTTAAAGCATCCTCGCCAATTAGATTTATGGTCTCTTTGGTCTTTGGAAGATGAATGGTTATGAAATCAGATTTTCTAAGTAGTTCATCTAGAGTCACCAATTGCACACCAAGTTGCGCTGCACGTGCAGGTTGTAGATATGGATCGTATGCAATCACATTCATACCAAATGCCTGCATGCGGTGAGCAACTAGCTGACCAATCTTTCCAAAACCAACTACGCCCAAAGTCTTTTCAAAGACCTCTGCGCCAGTAAATTTAGATCGCGCCCATTTTCCACTTTTTAGCGCCGCATTTGCAGGAGAGATATACCTAGCGCTTGCAAGCAGTAACCCAATTGCAAGCTCTGCCGCCGAGACGATATTTGATGTTGGTGCATTAACAACCATGACACCAGCATCTGTCGCAGCTGGAACATCGACATTGTCTAGACCAACTCCGGCACGAGCAATGACTCTTAAACCTTTGGCAGAGTTAATCGCTTCCGCATCCATCTTGGTTGCAGAGCGGATCAAAACTGCATCAACTCCAGAACTTAAAGCCGGGATTAATGCAGCACGATCTGCGCCATCGACATGGCGAATCTCAAAGTCTGGCCCAAGCGCTTCGACTGTTGCTGGGCTTAACTCCTCTGCAATTAGAACTACCGGTTTGGTCATTTTTCGCTTTTTATATAGAGGCTCGGTTAGCGCGCAGCTTTTCCTTCTTGGTAATCGTCCTTGTTAGATGATTTGATCCAAGAGAACATCTTGCGAAGTTCGCGGCCAGTAACTTCAATTGGATGCGCTTCGCCTTTTGCGCGAAGTGCTTTGAATTCTGGAGCGCCAGCTTCTTGATCATCAATGAATCGCTTCGCAAATGCGCCAGATTGGATATCTGCCAAAACTTCCTTCATATGTTGCTTCACTGTAGGGTCGATTACACGTGGGCCAGAGACATAATCTCCATATTCAGCAGTATCTGATACTGACCAACGCTGCTTTGCGATTCCGCCCTCGTACATCAAGTCAACAATCAACTTCAACTCATGTAAACATTCAAAGTAGGCAACTTCTGGTTGGTATCCAGCTTCAACTAGAGTTTCAAAACCATACATAACTAGTTGTGAAGCTCCACCGCAAAGAACTGATTGCTCACCAAATAAATCGGTCTCAGTCTCTTCAGTGAAGGTGGTCAAAATTCCGCCAGCTCTAAGTCCACCAATCGCCTTTGCATATGAGAGCGTCAATGGCCAAGCGTTTTGTGTTGCATCCTGTTCGACTGCAACGATTACAGGAACGCCACGACCTGCTGCATATTCACGGCGAACTAAATGTCCTGGGCCTTTTGGAGCAACCATGCAGACATCAACATTTGCCGGTGGCTTGATGTAACCAAAGCGAATATTGAAACCATGTCCGAAGAACAACGCATCTCCATCTTTTAAGTTCGGCAGGATCGATTCGTTGTAGATGTGACGCTGTACATGATCTGGTGCCAAAATCATGATCACGGTTGCTTCTTTTACTGCATCTGCAACTGAGGTGACCTTCAAACCCTCTGCTTCCGCCTTTGCGCGAGATGCAGAACCTTCCTTAAGTCCAACACGGACATCTACTCCGCTATCGCGCAGATTGAGCGCGTGTGCGTGTCCTTGTGACCCATAACCAATGATTGCGACTTTGCGACCTTGGATGATTGATAGATCTGCATCTTCTTCGTGATACATCGTTGCCATTGGTTTCCTCTTCCTTGATATTTCTGGTTTCTTAGTAATTATTTAGTTTTGGTAGTCAACTGGTCGGTCAATTGAGATTGCTTGGATATCTAATGTTTGATCGGCAAGCGCTTGCGAACCATGAGCCAGCGCAACTACGCCAGACTGTACGAATTCGATGATTCCAAATTGCTTCAAGGAATCCAGCAACTCTTCATTTAACTGGACGGTATTGGTGGATTCCACGATAACTGCGCCCTCTGAATTATCGACGATTTTCGCACCGAATTTGCTGAGCACGGACTCGATACGAGGATTCTCTTTTACCTTAACCAGAATCAGCTCTTCTTGAGTTGATTTGGTTGGTTTGATCTCAGATACGTGAATGACGTTGATCAACTTATCTAGTTGGCGGATAACTTGTTCAAGTGCGTGGCCCTCTACATTTACGACGATGGTCATGCGAGAGATTGTTGGATCTTCTGTTGGACCTACCGCCAATGAATCGATGTTGAAGGCGCGACGGGCAAATAAAGATGCCACACGTGCTAGAACACCAGATGAGTTATCAACTAAAACTGCGAGTGTGTGTTTTGCCATTTATAACTCCTGTGAATCCCAATCTGGCGCGGTCTCACGAGCAATCATGATGTCGTCATTTGAAGT
>CAZYJU010000056.1:0-1779 GCA_964647945.1 uncultured Actinomycetes bacterium
AAGAAGAGCGCCGGTATTGTGGTGATGATTAGTAACTCCACCACTCGAAGCTTCATCAGCTCGATATACGGTCGCATTGGCACAGATTACTAAGTATTTGCAGTGGCTAAATCAGTCTCTGCTCCAGCCACCTCTTGATTAAGAGTTTCATCTTCTCCATCCTTCAAAAGAGGTGGCGCAGCTAACTTTCCTAGCAGCCGATCGATTATGGATCTCGCTGCGCTCTCTGCTGCGTAATAGCGACCAACCCGATCAGCCAAAATCACAAAGGCATACTCGTGTTCCGCCGATTGAATGTAACCTGCCAAAGTCACTACCCCATTTAATGAGCCTGTTTTTGCTCTAATCAAACCAACGCTGTGTGGTGCAGTTGTTTTATATCGATTCTGCAAAGTTCCAGAGATTCCGCTGACTGGCAAGCCATCAATCACCGTTTTATATTTTGGATCTGTATAGATCTTCTTAAGTACTAATGCCAAAGTTCTGGCGCTCAATCTATTTGTATGTGAAAGTCCACTGCCATCAGCGACTTCAATAATAGGTTGATCAATGGAGTTACGGGCCAAAACATCATGAAATACCGGATTTATACCAGTCTCACCAAAACCATAACCTGCCTCTTTAGCGGCTAAACGCGCCAAATAATCGGCCACAAAGTTATCGCTCCAGAGCAGAGTGTGATGCAAAATCTTGGTCAAATTAGGTGAAGTTAGGGTTGCAATTTCACTCGTCACATGACGATTGGTCTCTTCTAAAGTAATCGGTCTCCAAGTGATTCGATACCCAACTCTTCGAAATTCATTAGACATATTGATTCTGGTGCGGCTGGTTAATCCATAATACCTAATCTTCAAAGACCGACTCTTTGCATTTGCTCGAATTTTGCTGATTAAGGTTCCGCTCCAAATAAATTTGTCGCTTCTAGCAAGGCGCGCACTTGGAGTTATTGATGGATCAAAATCACCAACAATTTGAAAGGTATTAGTCAAATCTGTTTTAAATAATGTGGTTGAGAATGTTTTCTCAACTGGTAGATAATCCAAGATTGCCATAGCGCTAATTAGTTTTAAGGTAGAAGCTGGCTTTCTCGCGCCATCTGCATCTCTACTAAATACTGTCTGTCCACTATTTAAATCAATTAAAACCATGGCTGGGTTGCCTAGTTTTTTATTTTTAATCAACTCTCCAAAGACGGTAGGAATCCGCTCCATCTTTACTGGCGTTATTGCGTACGCGTTTGGGATAACGCAGATGAGCGCTAGTAAGCTGGCAATTAACTTTTTAAGCATCAAATAGTTACAGCGATTACAACATTCAAGACGGTCAAGCTAAGCAATGTGGCCCAAACCTTATTTGAGAGCTTCGGTTTGCTCTGGTTCTGATAACCAAGAATCATAATCGCGATCAAAACTAAGAATTTGATACCGACTTTTGCATGGCTCATTTCATCGTCCATAGCTGAATTGATTCCGACCAATGCAAAACCTGCTACCAATGCGGTCCTCGCAGCATGCATAAACCCCTTGGATAGGGTCTTATCTGGTTTGGCGGTTTGAGTAATCAAGAGCACCAACATTCCGAGCACGCTTGCGACGTGAATTAAAAGAAATATTGATTTTGCAATTTCCATGGCGGCCTTCCTAATTACCCAATTAGCTAAATTTACTAATTGCCCATAAGTGCTATTAGAGTGCTCATTATGCCTAATACACCCGCCGATATTGGCCCAGGTGAGTTCTATCCAGTAGTCGGAGTTGGCCCACATCCCAAACCATGGCC
>CAZYJU010000056.1:1879-7081 GCA_964647945.1 uncultured Actinomycetes bacterium
TTTTTTAGCGTTAGCTAAGTTTTTCTAATTCCAGCAAAAGACCTGTGATTGATTTATCGATCATTTCGTAGACTGCTTCAAAGTGTCCAATCGGAAGTGAATATGGATCTGGCACTTCTAATTTCTCGTAATCTTCAGATTCTCGATCAAATTTGCGTAGATCCAAATCAAATTCTCGCAAGTAAAAAACTTTATGTCTGACATCATCATTTGCTAGCGCCATCACATTTGCATAATTTGAAGAGTCCATCACCAAAATCAGATCTGAAGAATAAAAATCATTCTTTGAGAATTTCCTTGCTACATGTTCATAGCGCAGACCGTGTTTCTCCCAGGTCTGTTTAGACATCGGATTTGGCCCCTCTCCGACATGCCATGGTCCAGTGCCGGAGCTATCAACAATTATCTCCGGCGTAGTGATTTCGCCTCTTCGATTATGCAAAATCGCTGCCGCCATTGGTGATCGGCAGATGTTGCCCAAGCAGACCATCGAGATGGTTACTTGGCTCTTTCCCTTTAGATGCTGGAGCATGATTTGCGAATTGTAATCTTTGGCAGTGAGACTTTGGTTATCTAAGAATCTGATTGTTCTAACCATCGTCTCTATGGCACAAGATGCCGCCAGCGAGTTGATCTATCCGCTAATGCCACTATTGATCGCAGGCGTGGTTGGCGCTGCGCCATTAGCGCTTGGAATTATTGAAGGTTTCGCTGAATTTGTAGCTGGCATCGCCAAACTCTTTTCCGGAAAATTAAGTGATCGCTTTGGACGAAAGCGATTTGTGATCGGCGGATATTCAGCAGCGGTTGCGGGAAAGGCTTTTGTAGTTTTCTCATTGAGCTGGCAAGGAATCTTTGCAGGCCGAATCATCGATCGAATTGGAAAAGGTTTTAGAGGTGCGCCACGTGATGCGTTAATTCATGATGGGGTTGAGAATAAAGATCTCGGTAAAGCTTTTGGATTTCATAGAGCTGGCGATAATTTGGGTGCGGTCATTGGCCCGCTACTTGCACTATTGCTGCTTGCACTAACAAATGATGATGTCAGAACTGTTGCTAAATGGGCGTTGATCCCCGCCGTTTTAAGTGCAGTCCTGACTTTATTTGTTAAAGAAGTCCGTTCACAGAAAGTTGAAAAATCTTTTGAGAAAGTTCCGCTTTCACCAAAGCTGAAGAAGACTATTGCTTTACTCGTTGCTATTCAATTGACCAACATTCCAGATGCGCTGCTACTTCTACGTTTACACGATATGGGTTTTAGTACCAAAGGAGTGGTCTTTGGTTACGCGCTATATATGTTCGTTGCAACTTTGGCTGCATACCCAGCTGGAAAATTAGCGGATCGACTACATCCAAAACAGGTTTATCTAATTGGACTTACTTTCTTCGCTATCTCATACATAACTTTAGGTATAACCAATAATCATTTTGTTGCCTTGATTGCGCTAGCTTTATATGGCTTCTTTCCAGCACTCACAGATGGTGTTGGTAAAGCCTGGATTGGCAGGCTGAGTTCGCCAGAAGCGCGCGGTTATTCGCAAGGCGTATTTCAAGCGACTATGAGCTTTGCAATCCTCGCGGCCGGAATTTGGGGCGGTTTACTTTGGAGCAGCGGTACTACTGAAATTGCGCTGGTAATTGCAGGCGTTGGCGCTTTAATCGGTGCTCTCTTGATCAGCCAATATAGATCTGACGCTAGCTAATCTACGTTCGATCTCTACCGCTTCCTCTTCGCGCCCAGTTTTTCTCAAGATTGAAGCGATTTCGCTCTCGATATCAACTATAAATTCAAAGTCTCGTGGCTCTTCTTCTGAGGCCGTAGTAAGAACTTGATCCAAAGTCGCAAGTGCATCTTCATGATCGCCAAGCAGTTCTAGCGCTTTGGCAAATTCAAATAAAGTGATGATCTGTCTGCGATGATCATGCGCAGTTTCAAAGACATCTAGCGCAGCGCGCGCTTTATCTAAAGCCTTTTCACCATCGCTTAATCTGTTGTAACAGGAGGCAATCTTTTGATCGCAGCGGGCTACATGCAAAACTTCTTTATGTTTTTTGTAAAGTCCGCGCGCCTCTTCAAAGGCTGCAATCGCGGCGCTAAATTGACCAAGTTCGCGATAGGCACAACCAATCAAATGTAAATCTGACGCTGCGCCAAGTTCGTTTCCATCCACTAAATGTTCTTGTGCACACTCGTTCATGGTATCTACAACTTGCTGATACTTCTTTGATGAGTACCACCACTCGCCCAGAGTGCAGGCAAGTTCTAAAGCAATCGGAGATTTGCTCTTTCGCAAAAGATCAACGGCTTTAGACATTGCATTTGCAGCTTCATCAATTCGCTTCAATTGATTCAAGTTATAACCGATTGCTGAATAAGCTTGTGCTAACTCTTCGACTGCATTGTTAGAACCAATTTCAGTATAAATATCGCGCGCACTTTCAGCGAGCGCGAGCGCTTCATCGTATTGACCGCGCGCATAAATACGCGCACTTAATTCGTAATAGGTATTTGCTCGTTCCAGACCATTGGTCTCTGGGATTCGATCCCAGAGCATCTCTTCCGTGATGATCTCGTCATTCTCTTCTTCGCCCATCAATCGCCTCCTGAATTACAGCAAGTAATCTGGAACTGGGGAATTGCGCTAAAGATAGACCCCAGAGCCCTTTCGCGACCCGCTTTTTACTGCCCTTCTTGTCCCTTTTTCACTTCTACCCTAGACTTGAGTTCTTGCAAATCGTTTGCAAAAACTAAAGTCATTAAGCGAGGGTAGGCCAGGCTATGCATATTCCTGATGGGTTTATCGATCCCAAGACCTCTGCCGCCTTTGCCGCTGCCTCCATTGCCGGGGTTGGCTACGCCCTGCGCGGTGCCAAGCGCCAACTCAACGAGAAGAGCGCGCCGCTTGCTGGCCTAACCGCTGTCTATGTATTTGCAGTTCAAATGATCAATTTCCCAGTTGCAGCTGGCACCTCTGGCCATCTACTCGGCGGCGTACTCGCAGCAGTTTTAGTGGGGCCATTCGCGGCAACTCTTGCTATCACTGTGGTCTTATTGATTCAAGGTTTCTTATTTGCAGATGGCGGTCTATCCGCGCTTGGTTTAAATATCTTTAATCTCGCATTGATTGGCGTCTGGGTTGGTTACGGAATCTTTTTAATTGTGCGAAAAGTTCTACCCAAGAAGAAGAGTTCAATCGCAATTTCTTCAGCAATCGCTGCTTTCATTTCGGTACCAATTGCAGCGCTTGGATTTGTATTTCAATATGCAATTGGAGCAACCGCAACTTTTTCAACCGAAACGGTTTTGGCTGCAATGGTCGGTACCCATATTCTGATTGGAATCGGCGAAGCTGTTATTACCTTCCTAACTATCAGTGCGGTGATTGCTAGTCGCTCTGATTTGGTCTTTGGATGGCAAGCAATCAAACCAGCGCTAGTGATTGAAAAATGAATCAAAAGAAGTTTTATCTAATTGGTGCTTTGGTTACTTTAATTCTTGCAGGCGTGGTCTCTTTCTATGCATCCTCGTCACCTGATGGACTTGAGAAAGTTGCAGAGAGAATCGGATTTATAGACACTGCAAAGGATCATGCAATCGGTGATAGCCCGCTTGCAGACTACGGAGTTAAGGGAATTGAAAATGATCGGGTGAGCGTTGGCATTTCCGGAATCATTGGGGTTGCAATTACCGGCGTGGTCGCCTACATAATCTTCATGTCTCTGGCTCGAAAAAAACGAGATAAATAACGATGGCTGCGGTGGATGTTCACCATGGGCACCACCATGGGCACGATGTTGGTGAGCGTTTTTATATCCATCGCCATTCAGCTATCCACGCATTAGCTCCTCAAGCCAAGATTCTGACGTTATTTGCCTTTCTGATTGTGGTTATTTTGACCCCAATTCAACGCTATCCCGCCTTTATTGGTTTTGGGCTCATTGTTCTAACTCTGATATTCGCTGCGAAATTACCAATTCTTACCGTTTTAAAACGAACCACCATCGAAATTCCATTCTTACTTTTTGCAATTCTGATGCCATTTGTAAGTCCAGATAGAGAAGCTGGAATTATCGCGGCGGCATCAATCATCTGCAAAGCAACCATCGGAACTTTGCTGGCAATCATTCTCTCTAGCAGCACGCCAGCTCGTGAAATCTTACGTGGGTTTGAGATTTTGAAAATGCCAAATCTCTTAGTGCAGATTGCCACTTTCATGTTGCGATACTTAAATGTGATCAACGATGAGATGGAGCGTATGTCGGTTGCTAGAGCTTCTCGAGGTTTTGAACCACGCGGTATTAAGGATTGGAAATTCTTGGCATCGGCAGCAGGTGCGCTCTTTATACGTTCTTATGAAAGAGGCGAACGTGTTCATCTCTCCATGATCTCAAGAGGATATGAGGGAAAACTTCCTGCAATCGAGAATCCTAAAGTTAAAAGTAATGAAAAGTTGGCAATTGCGATTCTGTTGGCAATTGCGATTCTGTTATCTATTCTTTCCGGGGTATTTAAATGAACAATTCAAATTCCACAAATAGTCTTTCAATTAAGGAATTAGCCTTTGCTTATCCAGATGGAAACCAAGCGCTCTTTGGCGTAAATCTTGAGATCGCACAAGGCGAGCGAGTTGCTCTGCTTGGACCTAATGGAGCTGGTAAAACCACCTTAGTCATGCACATAAACGGAATACATTCTGCGCAACATGGTGAAGTAGTTGTGGCAGGCCAAAAGATAAATACCGAAGATAAAGAATCCCTCAAAAATATTCGCGCTAAAGTCGGAATTGTCTTTCAAGATCCTGATGATCAATTATTTATGCCTACCGTGCGTGAGGATGTCGGTTTTGGCCCATACAACTTAGGTCAACGTGGCGATGAGTTAGAAGAGACGGTCAGAACCGCACTTGGAAAAGTTGGAATGTTGGATTTCATTGATCGCGCACCGCACCATCTCTCTTTTGGGCAGCGCCGCCGCGTCGCCGTCGCTGGCGTACTTGCGATGCAACCTGAGATTCTGGTGCTCGATGAGCCCTCCTCTAATTTAGATCCAGCAAGCCGTAGAGAGCTGGCAGAGATCCTTAAATCATTAAATATCACGCTATTAATGGTCACGCATGACCTGCCATATGCCTTGGAGCTATGCCCAAGATCAGTGATCTTAAGCAGTGGAAAAATCGTTGAAGATCGACCTACTCGAGAATT
>CAZYJU010000057.1:0-2460 GCA_964647945.1 uncultured Actinomycetes bacterium
TGCCCCAAATTTGGGATTATTTAATTGAAAATCCGATCGGAAATGTCATCACAGATCGCTTTAAGAATGATTTAGTCCGAGGAGTTGTGTTAACAGATGGCTTGATCGGAACACTATCAAGCGCTTATGGCATGCAAGCCAATATCTGTTTTCTCTACCACTTGATTGGAAATGGCACGGGAGAGTGGAAAGTGCCACAAGGAGGCATGGGTGCATTGGTCTCTGAACTACACCGTGTTGCAACTTCGCATGGTGTGAAAATCGAATGTTCAGCCAAAGTTGATCAGGTTGATGCTGATGAATCTGGTGTTCAAGTAACGGATATAAACGGCGAGAGATTTACAGCTAGATATTTCTTAAGCAATGCCGCTCCCGAATTTGTTAGCGAAAAAATCGAAACTCGAGCAAGCCTTGAAGGATCACAGATTAAAATAAATATGTTGTTAAAACGTTTGCCCAAGTTAAAGTCAGGAATTGACCCAAAGTTGGCCTTTGCTGGAACTCTGCATCTAAACGAGAGTTTCTCCGAATTAGAACGGGCGTACGATCAAGCATTGATGGGTGAGATCCCAACTGTGATTCCATCTGAGATGTACTGCCACACTCTCACTGATCCGTCGATACTTGGTGCAGAATTACAGAGCGCTGGCTTTCACACTCTGACCTTGTTTGGACTTCATACCCCAGCTACCGCGTTTGAAGAGAGTAATAAATCCATCACAAAAGAGTCAATGAATAAGTGCATCCAAAGTCTTAACCAATTTTTAGACGAATCTCTGGAATCGGTGCTCGCATATTCAAAAGATGGAAAGCCATGCATAGAAGCAAAATCACCACTTGATTTGGAGGCAGATCTCTTTTTGCCGCGAGGAAATATCTTCCATAAAGATTTGACGATGCCATTTGCAGAGTCAGATCAAGAGATTGGAAAATGGGGAGTAGAGACCAATCTGCCCAATGTTTTCATATGTGGTGCGAGCGCCAAAAGAGGCGGCGCAGTCAGCGGAATTCCAGGTCATAACGCCGCTATGGCAGTTCTCAATCAAGATTCCAATTAACTTTTAATAACTTAAACCTAGTAGCCTTCCACCATGGAACGCCATGAGACGCTAGCAGTGACTGCAGGTCGCCCTGCACACCAACCCGATGCCTCACTAAATCCAGCTATTCAATTAACTTCAACTTTTGTTGCAGGTGGGCCGCTTGCATATGGCAGATATGGCAATGAGGCTTGGAGCGCACTGGAAGAGGCAATCGGAGCACTTGAAGGTGGACGCACTTTAGCTTTTTCATCTGGGATGGCTGCAATCAGCGCAGTGTTTAACATGTTGCCTATCGGCGCAGTTGTCACCGCTTCAAATCAAGGTTACTCCGGAACGATGTCACTTCTAAAGCAATCACATGAAAGTGGAAGGTTGGAAGTTAGATTTGTCGATGCTGCAAATTCAAAAGAGGTTTTAGAAGCAATTCCCGGATCACAACTACTTTGGCTGGAATCACCAACTAATCCAAATCTTGAAGTTGCAGACTTGCCAGGCTTAATAAAAGCTGCCAAATCAGCTGGTATCGGAGTGGCAGTTGATAACACCTTTGCTACGCCTTTGAATCAGAACCCATTGGCAATGGGAGCGGATATCGTCATGAATTCAGTTACCAAGTTTCTCTCTGGTCACAGTGATGTATTAATGGGTTCCTTATCGACTAAAGATGAAGCGCTCTTTACTCGACTTGAAGGGCAACGAAAGTTAGGCGGTGCAATCCCTGGCCCAGTTGAGGCATGGCTTGCACTTCGCGGTATCCGAACCTTTGCCGTCAGAGTTCAGCGTGGATCCGAGAGCGCACTCGAAATTGCAAAGCGTTTGAGCGCACATCCAAAAGTTTCCAAAGTTCGATATCCAGGCTTACCTGCCGACCCACAACACGAACGTGCCAAGAGTTTTATGCGTGGATTTGGTGCCGTGCTCTCATTTGAAATCAGAGGTGGCGCAGCAGAGGCAGAACGAGTCTGCGAATCTTCAAAATTAATCACTCATGCAACTAGTTTGGGTGGGGTAGAGACGCTTTGGGAGCGCAGACGGCGCTGGCCGGCTGAGAGCGCCGT
This sequence comes from uncultured Actinomycetes bacterium, assembly GCA_964647945.1. Classification (GTDB taxonomy): domain Bacteria; phylum Actinomycetota; class Actinomycetes; order Nanopelagicales; family Nanopelagicaceae; genus ZLKRG08. The sequence continues at coordinate 2,102 of CAZYJU010000057.1, forward strand.
AGTTTCAGAGTCGCTAATTCGAATTAGCGTCGGACTTGAGGATGTCGAAGATCTTTGGAATGACATCGAGCAAGCTCTAAATTCAATTTAACTCTCTCGACCTTACTGGTCATTGACCTACCCATTGACCTAATGTCCGCAATTAACCTATCGTCCGCAATTAACCTATAAAGTGGCGATACAATTGACCTATGAAAATATTCCGACGCATCGCAGCGCTTGCTACTTTCGCAGTGCTCTCATTTAAAGCAGTCGGTTCATTTCTCTCTTGGGTTGAAAAACAAGAGGATTCTCCTGCCTCAGTGTGGGCAGAAGATGATGAATTTGAAGACGCTTAAGTCTACAATTCAAGTAATCTA
>CAZYJU010000057.1:2560-6729 GCA_964647945.1 uncultured Actinomycetes bacterium
TAGGAAACTCATAGAGAACTTATATTGATAGGTTAGTAGACATGCAGATTATTTTTCATACCCGTCAAGCTCATCTCGCTGAAGATTTTAAAGATATTGCAACAGATAAATTAAAGACACTTGGCAGATTCAATGTGCTACTTGATCGCGTAGAAGTAGAAATCATCCACGAACAGAATCCAAAACAGGGCAAGCATTCACATAAGGTGGTCTTGACTGCAAAAGGGGCTGGACCTTTGGTGCGCTCAGAAGCTTCAGAATTTAATGATGTCGCGGCATTTGATTTAGCGGTTAAAAGTTTTGAATTACAACTTCGAAAGATTCACGAGAAATCAAAAGATATTTCCCGGGAATCAATCAAGAACAATCCGAAGAACAATCTAAATTCGTAACCAAGCAGCTGCTTTCGAAGGTATTGCGTCTGTAATTGGATGGCTGGAGAGCAGCACCTCTTTATCAATTAAAAAGGGCTGATCCGTGGTGTTTAGGACCACCTCGACCTGACCACGTTTGAAAGAGAGAATTCCATCTGTGTTGCTCCATGAGATGTCTCCAGATGAGACAAATTCACGCTTACGAATTTGTAGCGCACTTCGATAGAGATTTAATGACGAGTGGGGATCTTTAAGTTCACTTTCAACTGTGAATTGACGCCAACTATCTTGTAGCGGAAGCCATGGCTTGCCAGTTGTAAATCCAAATGGTGCGCTCTCGCCGCTCCAAGGAATTGGCACTCTGGCACCGTCGCGACCTTTCTGGTTTCCATTTGTTCTAAAGTAAATTGGATCTTGGCGGTCTGAGTCAGCCATCTCGCCATTTGGTAGACCTAACTCTTGTCCGTTGTAAATATAGGTAGAGCCAGGTAAAGCCAACACAAACAAGGCCATCGCTCTTGCAGCATCGGCACCGATACGTGATGCCACTCGTTCGCAATCATGATTTGAAAGACACCAGGTTGGCCAAGCGTTCTCTTGTTTGACCAATTCCAACATATTTGAAATTGCATCATAAAGATAATTACCATCAAACGGAGCATTCATGACATCGAAATTGAAAAATTGATGTAGCTCGTCACTTCTTACGTATCGAGTCGCTCGCTTTGGCGGATGCACCCAAATCTCAGCTACTGCCATGATGTCTCGATCTCCATAAGAATCAAAGATCTCTCGCCAGGTTCGGTAAATCTCGTGAACTCCGTCGCGATCAAAGAACGGGATATTTGCTAGATAACTATTTCGTTTCTCAGGCTCCATCAATACATCAAGCCTTAACGCATCACTCAAACCTTGAGGATCGTAATGATCTACATGCAAATCATCTTTGGCTAATCCATGTGCCACATCGATGCGGAAACCGTCTACGCCCAAATCTATCCAGAATCTAAGGGTCCGTTCAAAATCACTTCGAACTTCGGAGTTCTCCCAATTTAGATCGGGCTGAGAAGAATCAAAGAGATGTAAGTACCACTGTCCGTCTGATACTTGAGTCCAAGCAGGTCCGCCAAATAGTGAAATCCAATTATTGGGTGGAGTTTTTGAATCTTTTCCATCATAGAAGTGAAAACGCGCCCTTTGTGAAGACCCAGCCGGGGCTATTAACGCTTCCTTGAACCATTCGTGCTCGCTGGAGAAGTGATTAGGAACGATATCAACAACAACTCGAAGTCCTTGCTTATGAGCCTCATCAATCAACTCTTTGGCATCTTTAAGTGTCCCAAACCTTGGATCTACATCTCTAGGATTTGCAACATCGTATCCACCATCTTTGTTCGGGCTGGTGTAGAACGGACTGAGCCAAATCGCATCGACGCCTAAATCTTTGATGTAACCAAGCCGAGAGGTGATTCCCTGTAAATCGCCCTCGCCATCGCCGTTGCTATCCTGAAATGAGCGCGGATAGATCTGATAGATGACTGCTTCATTCCACCATTTACTCACCACTAAACTCTATCTCATGAATATTGATCAGCAATTAGAAAGATTTATATCCCGCACCAAGGAATTTCAAGATGTACTAGCCACGATTCCAGAAGCGCATCGTTATACATCAGTTGCTGAGGGCTGGTCAGCGGCATATGTTGTTCATCATTTAGCCGATGCCGAATTACATTTCACCTCTCGATTCTTGCATGCAATTGGTGATGTCAATCCAAATATCGTGCCATTTGATGAAGAGGCCTACCCTGAACGGGTTAATTATGCGCTACGTAAAGTAAAGACTTCACTGGCTGCAATTGTAGGTGTACGTGCACTTGCCTATGAGTTTCTTACCAATGCAACAGACGCTGACTGGAATAAAGTTTCTAATCACCCAGACCTTGGGTCAGTAACTCTGGCTCAGATTGTTGAGAGAGCCGATAAACACATGGAGAGCCATACTCAGCAATTGCGCGAAATCGCCGCCCATTTCTGATTTGAAATTACTTCAGTTTGGTTTGAATATCTTTTAGGAGCTCGTGAACTTCAGCGGAAATTTGTTTTAGTTCGGAAACTTGCATCTTAGTTAACTCAAACTCAGCAAGCGCTGCTGCGTGAGTCTCAGCAATTTGATTGTTTACTCTCTCAGAGCTGATCTGCTGACCAACCATGATGATTGATAGCAATACAAGCTGCAAAAAGGTTTGCGCCACCCAAGAGACGATCACAATTACATCTTTAGAGGCGATTGCTTTTGGTAGTGAGATTAATGCGATGGCAGCAAAGACATAGGCGCATGCCATAGTGCCAACGCGTGAAGTGATGGTTAGCGCCAATTTACGGTTGAATTTAGTGATGAGGCTTTCAGAATTATTAGAGCGCATGGTTAAAGGGTATTAGACTGCGCACCATGTCTAAAGTACTTGGCTCACTTCCAGTAGGTGAGCGCGTTGGAATTGCGTTCAGTGGCGGCTTGGATACGTCTGTTGCTGTTGCTTGGATGCGCAATAACGGCGCGATTCCATTTACCTACACCGCGGATTTAGGCCAGTACGACGAGCCAGATATCGACTCAGTTCCAGGTCGCGCAAAACAATATGGCGCAGAGGGTTCGCGGTTAGTTGATTGCAAGAGCGCTATGGTTGAAGAGGGTCTAGCGGCGATTGCTTGCGGAGCATTCCATATTCGCTCAGGTGGTAAGCAGTATTTCAACACAACACCGATTGGCCGAGCAGTGACCGGTACGTTGCTAGTCCGCGCAATGCTTGAAGATCAAGTTTCTATTTGGGGCGATGGTTCTACTTACAAAGGCAATGACATTGAGCGCTTCTATCGTTATGGGTTGCTTGCAAATCCAGCGCTTCGTATTTATAAGCCATGGCTCGATCAGCAATTTGTATCTGAACTTGGCGGTCGCAAAGAGATGTCTGAGTACTTGGTAAAACATAATTTACCTTACCGAGATAGCACTGAGAAGGCATATTCAACCGATGCCAACATCCTTGGCGCAACCCATGAAGCAAAATCTCTTGAATTTTTAGACTCAAACATTGAGATCGTAACTCCAATCATGGGGGTTAAATTCTGGGATACATCAGTGAAGGTTGATTCTGAAGATGTAAAGATCGAATTTGCACAAGGCAGGCCAGTTGCAATAAATGGCAAGCGCTTTGATGATGTGGTTGCGATGATGCGTGAAGCAAATGCAATTGGCGGCAGACATGGACTTGGTATGTCTGATTTGATCGAAAATCGAATCATTGAAGCGAAGAGCCGTGGTATCTATGAAGCACCAGGAATGGCGTTGCTATTTATCGCTTACGAACGCTTGATCACTGCGATTCACAACGAAGACACCATCGCCAATTACCATGCAGAGGGTCGTAGGTTGGGTCGATTGCTTTATGAAGGCCGTTGGTTTGATCCACAATCTTTAATGCTGCGCGAATCACTGCAGCGTTGGGTGGCTTCAGCAGTTACTGGCACCGTCACTATCCGCTTACGCCGAGGCGATGACTATTCGATTATCAACACTGAAGGACCAGCATTTAGTTATCATCCAGAGAAGCTTTCGATGGAGCGTACTGAAGATGCTGCCTTCGGCCCGGTAGATCGAATCGGCCAGCTTACGATGCGTAATCTTGATATCGCTGATACTCGTTCAAAGTTAGAACTTTACGCATCGCAAGGCCAACTTGGAGATGGTCAATTTAAATTAGTTGGCGAGATCGAATCAGGTAATAATCCAAAAAA
>CAZYJU010000058.1:0-3809 GCA_964647945.1 uncultured Actinomycetes bacterium
CGATCCCCGAAGGTCGCGAATTAGATATGTTGCTAACTGCAGGTGAGCGAATTTCGATGGCGCTACTTGCAATGGCAATTAAAAATCTTGGACATGAAGCGCTTTCATTTACAGGATCTCAAGCAGGTGTAATCACCACAAGTACGCATGGTCGCGCTCGCATCATCGATGTAACGCCTTCAAGAATTCGTGAAGCTATTGATGGTGGCGCAATTGCAATCGTTGCAGGTTTCCAAGGAATTAGCCAAGATACAAAAGATGTAACCACTTTAGGTCGTGGCGGTTCGGATACCACCGCAGTTGCGCTAGCTGCAGCTCTTGAAGCAGATGTCTGCGAAATTTACACCGATGTTGACGGCGTCTTCTCTGCTGATCCGCGAGTTGTACCAAGTGCGCGAAAGCTAAAGACCGTTACATACGATGAAATGTTAGAGCTGGCAGCAGCAGGTGCAAAAGTTTTACATCTTCGTTGCGTTGAATATGCGCGACGTTTTGATTTACCAATTCACGTTCGATCAAGTTTTTCAAGTCATGAAGGAACCTGGGTAGTTAAAGACCACCCTGAAGGAGAAGACATGGAGCAAGCAATCATCTCTGGCATCGCACACGATAAGAGCGAAGCGAAGATCACTGTGGTTGGAGTGCCAGATAGAACTGGTGTCGCCGCCCGAATCTTTCAAGCAGTTGCAGATGCTGATATCAATATCGACATGATTGTGCAGAACGTATCTGCTGCCGCTACTGGCTTAACAGATATCTCTTTCACATTGCCAAAGACAGAGGGACAGAAAGCCACAACTATTCTGCAGAAGTTACAAGGCGAGATTGGTTTCCAATCCATCCAATTTGATGATCAAATCGGCAAATTATCATTGATTGGCGCTGGTATGCGCTCGCATCCTGGTGTGACTGCAACCTTCTTCGCAGCGATGGCAGATGCTGGCGTAAACATCGAGATGATTTCGACTTCTGAAATTCGTATCTCAATCGTCTGTCGCGTAAGTGATTTAGATAATGCAGTTCGTGCAGCACACACTGCTTTCGAACTGGATGCAGATGGCGAAGCAGTTGTATATGGAGGTACAGGTCGATGACTAAGAAAGTAGCAAAAAAGGCAACCAAAAATAAACTTCCTTCGCTAGCCGTAGTTGGTGCAACTGGCGCGGTTGGAACTGTGATGCTAGATATTCTTTCAAAACGAAAGAATGTTTATGGCGAAATTCGTTTGATTGCATCTGCTCGCTCAGCTGGCAAGAAGTTAATTTGTCGTGGCGAAGAACTAACAGTGGTTGCGTTATCACCTGAAGCATTCGATGGAATTGATATTGCGATGTTCGATGTTCCTGATGAGATCTCCGCAGAGTGGGCACCGATTGCAGCTGCACGCGGTGCGGTTGTTGTAGATAACTCAGGTGCATTTCGTATGGATAAAAAAGTTCCGTTGGTGGTTCCAGAGGTAAATCCAAAGGAAGCAAAGAATCGACCAAAGGGAATTATCAGTAATCCAAATTGCACAACGCTTTCGATGATTGTTGCGATGGGTGCGTTAAATAAGAAGTTTGGTTTGAAGGAACTAGTTGTCTCGTCATATCAAGCAGCATCTGGCGCAGGACAACCTGGCATCGATGCGCTTCAAGCACAAATTTCAGAAGTGGCAGGAAAGAACTTAGGTTCAGTTGCAGGCGATGTTAGAAAAGCAGTTAAGGATCTTGGTCCATTCCCGGCACCGCTTGCAATGAACGTAGTTCCTTGGGCTGGCTCACTAAAAGAAGAGGGATATTCCTCAGAGGAGCTAAAGGTTCGAAATGAATCTCGCAAAATTCTAGGAATGCCTAAGTTAAAGGTCTCTGCAACCTGTGTTCGAGTACCGGTGCTAACCACCCACTCATTAACAGTGCATGCTTCTTTTAAGAAGAAGGTAACTCGTAAAGCGGCACAGACAGTTCTAAAGAGCGCAGCGGGTGTTGAGCTTTTGGATAACCCAGAGAAGAAGCAATTCCCAACTCCGGCTGATGTGGTCGGAACCGATCCAACCTGGGTTGGCCGAGTTCGCCAATCATTAGATGATCCGTACTCGATAGACCTATTCTTATGCGGCGATAATCTTCGCAAAGGCGCTGCGCTAAATACCGCACAGATCGCCGAATTAGTGGCGAAGGAGTTTCGTAAGTGAGCGATCTAAAATCGAAATTACAGAGCGATTTAAACGATGCCATCAAATCACGTAACACGGTAGTTGCGGAAACAATCCGCATGGTGCTTTCAGCAATTACCAACGAAGAAGTTGCTGGCAAAGAGAAGAAAGAACTCTCTGATGCTGAGGTCATTACAGTATTAACCCGAGAAGCCAAGAAGCGTCGCGAAGCTGCTGAAGCTTTCGAGCAAGGCGGACGCGCAGATAGAGCAGCTGCCGAACGTGCAGAGGGTGAAGTAATTGCAGGCTACCTACCTGAGCAATTATCAGAGAATGATTTAAATAAGTTAATCGCAGAGACCATTGCGGCAGTTGGTGCAAGTGGCCCAGCAGATATGGGCAAAGTAATGGGCGCTTTAAAAGCTAAAGTTGCAGGAAAAGCAGATGGTGCATTGGTATCAACACTTGTAAAGGCGGCGCTAAACAAATGAGCGATCACAAAAAATATGAATATGTAACAGTTCCACTTCTAACTCACGCAACCAAGCAGATTCTTGATACTTGGGGATCTGAGGGCTGGGAATTAGTGCAAGTAGTACCAGCGCCAGGTGGCGGAGATTCTTTGGTTGCTTACATGAAGCGTGAAATCAAATGACCGATGTTCGCGCAAAGTTAGCTGAAAAGGGTTTAACACTTCCGGTTGCAGCAAAGCCGTTAGCTGCATATGTGCCAGCAGTAAAGACAGGCAATTTAGTTTTTACTGCAGGACAACTGCCAATGGTCAATGGTGAGATTGCAAAGACTGGAAAAGTTGGAGCAGAAATATCATTAGAAGACGCTAAGCAGCTGGCAGAGATCTGTGCGCTAAATGCGCTAGCTGCAGTCGAATTGGTTGCGCCAGTAGATTCGATTGTAAAAGTCGTCCGTGTAGTCTGTTATGTAAATGGTGCAGCAGGTTTTACTTCGCACCCAGCAGTTGCCAATGGCGCATCAGAGTTATTTATGCATATATTCGGTGAGAATGGAATCGCAGCTCGTAGCGCGTTAGGCGTTGCAGAGTTACCGCTTAATTCGCCGGTCGAGGTTGAATTAACAGTTGAAGTCCAAGGTTAACGACTTCAAAAGTTCGGACATTATTTACTGCGTTTTGTTAAGCGATCTAAATCAGTAATCAAAACTGCGCGACCATCAAGCTTTAGCCATCCGCGACCTGCAAAATCGGCCAAAGCTTTATTCACTGTTTCGCGAGATGCGCCAACTAATTGCGCAAGCTCCTCTTGAGTTAAATCGTGGTGCACATACAAACCTTCATCAGTTTGCTTACCAAAGCGCTCGCCTAAATCTAAAAGCGCCTTTGCTACGCGACCTGGAACATCAGAGAAGACCAAATCTCCGACAGCTTCATTGGTACGGCGTAGACGTTGCGCCAAGCGTCCTAGTAATTGCAAAGCTACCTCTGGATTTTGTTTTAACCACGGAATCAATTTGTCATGGCCAAGTGAGAGCAATTTTGCATCTGTGACAGCAGTTGCTGTTGAGGTACGTGGTCCTGGATCAAAGAGTGAAAGCTCTCCGAACATTTCGCCAGGTCCAAGAATTGAAAGAAGATTTTCGCGGCCATCGCCAGAAGAAGTTCCAAGTTTTAATTTACCTTCGACAACTACATAAACCTGAT
>CAZYJU010000058.1:3909-6702 GCA_964647945.1 uncultured Actinomycetes bacterium
TCGCCAGAAGAAGTTCCAAGTTTTAATTTACCTTCGACAACTACATAAACCTGATCGCCAGCGTCGCCTTCTGCAAAAAGTACGCCACCGCGATTTATTTTCACGGGAGTCATAGCGCTGCGTAGCGAAGCAGCGGCAGCATCATCTAGCGCGGCGAATAGTGGAGCTTTACGAACTACATCATCTTCGATGCTCATGCCGTAATCCTAACTGGTCGGGTGCTTTAGGTAAAAATCGACGATACTTTACGCATATGTCTAGCGACGCAAAAGCGATCTACAAGGTCTTGACTAAAACTTATCCAAACGTGCGTTGCGAATTAGATTTCAAGAATCCGTTACAACTTTTGGTAGCCACAGTGCTCTCTGCCCAATGTACGGATAAACGTGTAAACCAAGTAACACCTGCGTTATTTAAGCGTTACAAAAGTGCGAAAGCTTTTGCCAATGCGGATATCAAAGAGTTAGAGGCTTTAATCAGGCCAACTGGATTTTTTCGTTCTAAAGCCAAACACATAAAAGGATTGGCGATAGTTTTAGATGCAAACTTCAAAGGAAAAGTTCCGCCAGTTCTAGATGAATTAGTAAAACTTCCAGGTGTTGGACGTAAAACTGCAAATGTGGTGCTTGGACATGCATTCGATATTCCAGGAATAACTGTAGATACACATTTTGGTCGGTTATCACGTCGCTTTGGCTGGACTAAATCGATGGATCCCGTGAAGGTAGAACATGAAGTGGGAGCGTTAATTCCACGGAAGGAATGGACCAATTTATCTCAGCGCATGATTTGGCATGGTCGCAGAATCTGTCATTCGCGTAAGCCTGCTTGTGGAGCTTGTCCACTTGCCAAACTATGTCCATCATTCGGTATCGGCGAGACTGATCCGATTAAAGCTAGAAAACTGGTAAAGAGCGATGAAGATTTTCGTTAGTCTGTTAATTGCTTCCTTTGCGTTGACTGGATGCGCCAACACTCAGCAGAGCAAATACACAGATGGCAAAGTAGTTGATTGCAGCAAAATAAATAGCGCAGAAGGCGCTGGAGTCGAACTGCTTTGTGTCGGAGATTCAAGCATCACTAATTTTGATTCACTTCGTGGACCGATGATTTTAAATGTTTGGGGGACTTGGTGCGCACCTTGCAAAGAAGAGCTACCTTTGATCCGCAAGTTTCACGATAGTTACATTGATCAAGTGCAAGTTGTTGGATTAAATGTCGAAGAGACCAATAAAGAGGCGGTAAAGCCATTCATTAAGTCGCATGGCATTGTCTGGCCAAGCCTTTATGACCCAGATGGAAGAACCCGGGAAGTTATTGGAATGGGCGTACCTGTCACTTGGTTTATTGATAGCAATGGCAAAGTTGTCCATAAGAAAATCGGGGCTTTCTTAAGTTATAAAGAGCTGGAAGATTTAGCGGTTAAGTTCTTTAATCTTCAGTAGTGCTTGCAAGCCCATCTTTAATCAAATTCATGACATTTGGATCGGCAAGGGTTGTGGAGTCTCCGACTTGGCGATTTTCGGCGACATCCCGCAACAATCTACGCATAATTTTTCCGCTACGAGTCTTTGGTAATTCGTTAACCACCAAAATTTGACGTGGCCTTGCGATCGCACCAATTTCTTTGACAACATGTGCTTTCAAAGCGGTGATTAACGATTCTCCTTTGGTGTGATCAATTCCGCCACGCAAAATCACAAATGCCACGATTGCTTGTCCGGTCATTGCATCATTTGCTCCAACAACGGCCGCCTCTGCAACTTCTTCATGTGAAACCAGAGCTGATTCAACTTCGGTAGTTGAGATTCGATGTCCGGAAACATTCATGACATCATCTACGCGACCTAATAACCAATAAGCGCCATCATGATCTAACTTCGCGCCATCTCCGGCAAAGTAAACATTCTCGTATCTAGACCAGTAAGTCTCTTTATACCGTTCGGGTTCGCCCCAAACTCCACGCAACATTGATGGCCAAGGCTTATCAAGAATCAAATAACCACCATGACCTTTACCAACTTCATGCGCAGTGTCATCAACTACTTTCGCACTTATTCCAGGCAGTGGCCGCATCGCAGATCCTGGTTTGGTTGCAGTGATTCCAGGAAGTGGCGAAATCATGATTGCACCAGTTTCGGTTTGCCACCAAGTATCAACAATCGGACAATTATTTCCACCGATAACTTCGCGGTACCACATCCATGCCTCAGGATTAATTGGTTCGCCAACCGAACCTAATAAGCGTAAAGATTTCAAATTAAATTTATTTGGAAATTCATCGCCCCACTTCATCCAAGTACGAATCAAAGTTGGCGCGGTATAAAGAATGGTGACTTTGTATTTTTCGATTAATTCAAACATTCGACCTTTATGAGGCGTATCTGGTGTGCCTTCATACATCAATTGCGTAGCGCCATTGATTAATGGCCCATAAACCACATAGGAGTGGCCGGTGATCCAACCAACATCGGCAGTGCACCAATAGATATCGCTCTCAGGTTTCAAATCAAATACTGCGCGGTGGGTGTAAGAAGCCTGAGTCAGATATCCACCAGTTGTGTGAAAGATACCTTTGGGTTTTGCAGTGGTGCCGCTGGTGTAAAGAATAAATAGTGGATGTTCGGAATCGAAACTCTCTGCCACATGTTCGTCGCTCTGGCGATCTACAAGTTCATGCCACCAAACATCGCGATCGCTCCAATTAACCTCTTGGCCGGTTCGCTTTACAACTAAAACATTTTGGACATTATGTTCGCCGCGCAGGGCTTCGTCGACTGCAGGTTTTAATGC
>CAZYJU010000059.1:0-2047 GCA_964647945.1 uncultured Actinomycetes bacterium
AGGATTTTGAATATTTACGCTTGATTATTAACCTTTAGCCCTTAGCACTTGGCAGTAGAGAGTGCTAATTACAGATCTAACCCACTTTTAAGGAGTAATCAATGGGCGTAAATATCAAGCCACTTGAAGATCGCATTGTTGTAAAGCCATCGACGGCCGAGCAGACAACTGCATCAGGTTTAGTAATTCCAGATACTGCTAAAGAGAAGCCACAGGAAGGGACCGTTGTGGCAGTTGGCCCAGGTCGCTTTGATGATGGCGTTCGCGTGCCAATGGATGTCAAGGTTGGCGATGTTGTGCTTTATAGCAAATACGGCGGAACCGAAGTCAAGTACAACAACGACGAATATCTCGTGCTTTCTGCTCGCGATATCCTCGCAGTGATCGAAAAGTAATCGGGACACACGATGGCTGGAAAGCAATTACATTTCGATGAGGTAGCACGTCGCGCTATGGAGCGCGGTGTAAATATCCTCGCGGATACCGTCAAAGTAACTCTTGGTCCTAAGGGCCGCAATGTCGTGATCGCAAAATCTTTCGGCGCACCGCTAATTACAAATGACGGTGTAACTATCGCCAAAGAGATCGAGCTATCAGATCCTGCGGAGAATATGGGCGCACAGTTAGTAAAAGAAGTTGCGACAAAGACCAATGATGTTGCAGGAGATGGCACCACTACCGCCACCGTGCTTGCACAAGCTATGGTCAAAGAAGGTCTTCGTAACCTTGCAGCTGGCGCGCAGCCAATGGATTTAAAGCTCGGCATTGAAGCGGCAGTTGCAAAAGTCTCTGAGACTTTGCGCTCGCATGCCACTCCAATTAGCGGCAAAGAGCAGATTGCAAATGTCGCAACTATCTCGGCTCAAGATCGTGCAATCGGAGAGTTGATCGCAGAAGCGATGGATAAAGTCGGTAAAGATGGCGTTATCACCGTTGAAGAATCATCTACCACTGCACTCGAATTGGATTTCACTGAAGGTATGCAGTTTGATAAGGGATTTATCTCTCCATATTTCGTAACTGACACCGATCGTATGGAAGCAGTTCTTGATGATCCATACATCTTGATTACCGGCGGAAAAGTATCTGCGCTATCTGAATTACTACCAATTCTTGAGAAGGTGGCGCAAAGCTCTAAGCCACTCTTGATCATCGCAGAGGATGTTGAAGGCGAAGCGCTTTCTACCCTCGTGGTTAACAAGATGCGTGGAGTTTTTGCATCTGCGGCGGTTAAGGCCCCAGGTTTTGGCGATCGTCGTAAAGCGATGCTGCAAGATATGGCGATTTTGACTGGCGCAACTGTCGTTACCACTGAGATTGGTATGAAGCTTGATCAAGTTGGCCTAGAAGTTTTGGGCCGTGCGCGCCGCGTAGTTCTTGATAAGGACAACACAACAATCGTTGACGGTGCTGGCGATAAGCAACGCGTACAAGATCGCATCTCTGAGATTCGCAAAGAGATCGAAATTACCGATTCAGATTGGGATCGCACCAAACTACAAGAGCGTTTAGCAAAACTTGCTGGTGGCGTTTGCGTAATCAAGGTTGGTGCACACACTGAAGTTGAGTTGAAAGAGAAGAAGCTTCGCCTTGAAGATGCAATCTCAGCAACTCGCGCAGCCGTCGAAGAAGGAATCGTGGTCGGTGGAGGAGCTGCACTTGTTCACGCAGCAGATTCACTTGAAGGCGATCTTGGATTCACTGGCGATAAGGCAGTTGGTGTTCGCCTAGTTCGCAAGGCATGTGATGAACCGCTACGTTGGATCGCAGAGAATGCTGGTCTTGAGGGTTATGTTGTAGTTTCAAAGGTACGCGCTATGAAGCCAAACGAAGGTTTCAATGCAGCTACCGATATCTACGGTGATCTAAATAAAGATGGCGTTATCGATCCAGTTAAAGTAACTCGTTCGGCACTTGCAAATGCAGCATCAATCGCTGCAATGTTCATCACCACTGAAGCGCTCGTCTTCGAAAAGAAAGAAGATGAAGAGGCAACAGCAGGTGGACATGGGCATAAGCATGGGCCTGGAGGACACACCCACTAATC
>CAZYJU010000059.1:2147-6687 GCA_964647945.1 uncultured Actinomycetes bacterium
TGCCTTAGCGATCAGGGGGTGAGTCTTGAGCGAGTTTGAGAAAGTCGCGATGCTCGGACTTACCTATGATGATGTGCTCCTGCTCCCTGGCCCATCAGAAGTAGTGCCATCTGAGGTAGAAACTGGCACTTGGCTAACTCGCAAAATCAAATTACAGATTCCATTGGTCTCATCAGCAATGGATACCGTCACCGAATCACAGATGGCGATTGCTTTATCTAAAGCTGGCGGCATCGGAATTATTCATCGTAATCTCTCAATTGATGATCAAGTAACTCATGTGAAATTGGCAAAGAATGTTGGACTAGTTGGCGCGGCAGTTGGCGTTGGTGAAGATGGTTTCAAACGCGCCCAAGCAATTATTGATGCTGGCGTGGATGTGGTCGTTGTTGATACTGCACATGGTCATCACAGAGCAGTGCTTGAAGCAATCGAAAGAGTTAAGAAATTTGCGCCAGATACCCAAGTAATCGGGGGAAACATCGCAACTCGTTCTGGTGCGCAAGCTTTAATTAATGCCGGCGCAGATGGTGTCAAAGTAGGCGTGGGTCCAGGTTCTATCTGCACTACGCGCGTTGTGGCAGGCGTTGGAGTTCCGCAGATAACTGCAATCATGGAGGCAAATAAAGCTTGCAGCAAAGCTGGTGTACCGCTGATTGCAGATGGTGGATTGCAGTATTCGGGAGATATCGTCAAGGCAATTGTTGCAGGTGCAAACACCGTGATGTTAGGTTCGCTATTTGCCGGTTGCGACGAATCTCCTTCTGAGTTAGTCGAAATCGATGGCGTTAAATTTAAAGTTTATCGTGGCATGGGTTCTCTAGGTGCGATGCAATCACGAGGAGAGCAGAAGTCGTATTCTAAAGATCGTTACATGCAAGACGATGTGCTCTCTGAAGATAAGTTGGTTCCAGAAGGTATTGAAGGCAAAATCAAATATCGCGGCCCTGTCTCATCAGTGATTCATCAACTAGTTGGTGGATTACGAAGTGGAATGGGTTATGCCGGAGCACCTGATATCGAAAACTTGCGACGTGAAGGACAGCTGATTCAAATTACAGCGGCAGGCTTAAAAGAGAGCCATCCACATGATGTTGCTGATATTAAAGAAGCGCCTAATTATGTAAATAATTCAAGGAGCCAAAGGAAGAGCAAATGACAAATAACATCGAAATTGCTCCAGGCAAGCGCGCGCGAGTTGCTTATTCGTTTGACGATATCGCAGTGGTGCCAAGCCGTCGTACTCGCGATCCGAAAGATGTCTCTATCGAATGGCAGATTGATGCTTATAAATTTGAGATTCCAATGTTGGCAGCGCCTATGGATTCAGTGGTTTCACCAGATACTGCGATTGAAATCGGCAGATTAGGCGGTTTAGGAGTTTTAAATCTCGAAGGTCTTTGGACTCGTTATGACGATCCAAGGGTGCCACTTGGCGAAATCGCATCAATGCCAGAGAAGAATGCGACTAAGCGTATGCAGGAGATTTACGCTGCGCCGATTCGCCCTGAGTTGATCAAAGAGCGGATCAAACAGATTCGTGATGCTGGTGTAACTGTTGCAGCATCTTTATCGCCACAACGCACCGCCGAATTTCATAAAGCAGTGGTGGATGCAGGGGTTGATATCTTCGTAATTCGTGGCACCACGGTTTCGGCAGAGCATGTGGGATCAAATACCGAAGCGCTTAATTTGAAGAAGTTCATTTATGAACTAGATGTACCAGTAATCGTCGGTGGAGTTGCTAATGCAACTTCTGCACTTCACTTGATGCGTGCAGGCGCAGCTGGAGTGTTGGTTGGATTTGGTGGAGGTGCAGCACACACCACCAGAAAAGTATTGGGCGTTGAAGTTCCCATGGCCTCTGCAGTCTCAGAGGTTGCAGCTGCTCGACGTGAATATTTAGATGAATCTGGCGGACGTTATGTTCATGTAATTGCAGATGGTTCTGTTGGAAGATCTGGTGATATTGCCAAAGCGATTGCATGTGGCGCAGATGCAGTGATGATGGGTTCACCACTTGCTAAAGCAACGCAAGCACCTGGCCTTGGTTGGCACTGGGGATCCGAAGCACATCATCAAGAGTTGCCACGTGGTGAGCGCGTATCGGTAGGCACTGTCGGTAGCCTTGAAGAGATACTGGTTGGACCTTCACACTCTTCTGATGGATCAATGAATATGTTTGGTGCACTTCGACGTGCAATGGCGACTTGTGGTTATTCGAATTTGAAAGAGTTCCAACGTGTAGAGGTTTTAATTACGCGTGGCTAATCATGGCGTGCTGGTGGTCGACTTTGGAGCGCAATACGCCCAATTGATTGCGCGCCGAGTTCGTGAAGCAAATGTTTTCTCTGAGATCGTACCTTCGAATATCACTGCCGCAGAGGTAAAGCTAAAGAACCCTTCCGCAATCATTCTCTCAGGTGGTCCAGCTTCCGTTTATGCAGATAATGCGCCTAAATTTGACGATGCCATACTGCAATTAGGAATTCCAGTCTTTGGAATCTGTTACGGCTTTCAAGTGATGGCAAAGGCTTTGGGTGGCGAAGTCACCAAAACTGGTAAATCAGAATTTGGACGTACCGCTTTAAGTGCTAAAGAATCCAAACTCTTTAATAATGTGCCACATTCGCAGCTAGTCTGGATGAGTCATGGTGATGCGGTAACTAAAGCGCCAGATAACTTCGTTATCTCTGCAACTACTAGCGATACTCCAGTTGCGGCATTTGAGAGTGAAAGCGGTCAACTTGCTGGAGTTCAATATCATCCTGAGGTACTTCATACCGAGCATGGACAGACTCTCTTACATAACTGGTTGATCAATATTGCTAAATGCGAACCTAATTGGACGATTCAGAATATTGCGATACAAGAGATTGAGAAAGTTCGTAGCTTAATTGGGGATAAGCGAGTCATTTGCGGTTTATCTGGTGGCGTGGATTCGGCGGTTGCAGCTGCGATTGTGCAACGCGCAGTTGGTTCGCAATTAACCTGCGTATTTGTAGATCACGGTCTTTTAAGAAGCGGCGAAGCAGAACAAGTAGAGAGGGATTTTGTTGCAGCAACAGGAGTCGATTTAGTAGTGGTAGATGCCAAAGCCCAATTCTTAGATGCGCTATCTGGAGTAATTGATCCAGAGGCAAAGCGAAAGGTGATTGGCCGTGAATTCATTCGAAGTTTTGAAGAGGCAGCCCGAAAAATTGCGGCAGGTGGCGAGGTCGAATTCTTAGTGCAAGGAACGCTCTATCCAGATGTAGTGGAATCCGGAGGCGGAAGCGGAACTGCAAATATCAAATCTCATCACAACGTGGGTGGGCTACCTGATGACCTTAAATTTAAATTGGTAGAACCGCTTCGTTCATTATTTAAAGATGAGGTTCGCCAAGTTGGATTGCAATTGGGGCTACCTGAAGAGATTATTTGGCGCCAACCATTTCCAGGCCCTGGTCTTGCAATTCGAATTGTCGGAGAGGTAACCCAAGAGCGATTAGATATATTGCGTAAAGCAGATTTGATAACTAGAGAAGAACTGAAAGTTGCCGGGTTAGATCGTGAAATCTGGCAGTGCCCGGTTGTGCTCTTATCTGAAGTTCGAAGCGTAGGAGTACAAGGGGATGGGCGCACTTATGGCCATCCGATTGTCTTGCGTCCAGTATCTAGTGAAGATGCGATGACTGCAGATTGGTCCAGAATTCCATATGAGGTACTTGAGAAGATCTCCACACGCATCACTAACGAAGTTCGGGAAGTCAATCGTGTAGTTTTAGACATCACAAGTAAGCCGCCAGCCACTATTGAGTGGGAATAAATCAGGAAAATATCGGGAGTTATTAATGAGCAAGAAGAAGAGAGCCGTTAAGAAGCCAGTAGCAGCTGCGCTTGCATCACTATTGGTGGTCGGAATCGCCGTTTCGGTAACTGCGCTTGGTGGCGATAATGGTTCAAATTCAACTGGCAGCACCACTGGACAGATTGTTAAGGACGAGAAGTGCGCACAAGCAACCGCAAAGGCTCACACTCCGCCAACTGTTGCACAACCATCTTCCGCAGCTAGCCCTCTGCCAAAACAATTCTTGTTCAACACCAACTGTGGCGATATTGAAATTGCTCTGGATTCCAAAGCCCCGATTACCATCTCATCAATAGCTGCGTTAATTAAGGGAAAGTATTACGACAACTCTTTATGTCATCGATTAACAACTGATGGACTTTATGTTCTGCAATGTGGAGATCCAACTTTGACAGGTGCGGGTTCTCCAACTGGCTGGAAGGGTTATTTAGACGAAAACCTTCCAAGCGCAGAGACAAATAACTATCCAGCAGGTACTGTCGCGATGGCCAACTCTGGGCCTGGCACTAACGGTTCTCAATTCTTCTTGGTTTATCAGGACACCACGTTGGGCCCTAACTACACAATTTGGGGAAAGATCACTAAAGGCTTAGATATCGTTAAATATGTTGCTGAAAAGGGCGCGATTACCCAAGATGCCAATGGACAAGTCGTTTATGCACCAGATGGATTTACTGCGCAACCTGTAGA
>CAZYJU010000060.1:0-5391 GCA_964647945.1 uncultured Actinomycetes bacterium
CCGATCGCCTCTTTGTCGCGGAAGTGGTTATACAAAGTTGCGCGTGATACTTGCGCCTCTGATGCCAATTCGATCATGTTCATTCCACGAAAGCCTTGTTCGGCGATCAATTTCTTGGCTGCGAGAATTATCGATTCGTGAGTAGAGCGATAAGTGGCATGTTGCCGTGCGTAAACTTCTTCGGACATAGCGTTCGAGAATTAAGCCGCGTCTGAAATTTTTTCGTCGATAGGTTTGACCACTGCAAGTGTGGCCTTCTCAGATTTAGCGATTGCAGAAGTTACATCGCTAAGCAGAGTTGAAAGTTGGATATTTAGAGCGTTGCAGATCGCTGCGAGTAGCTCAGAGGATGCTTCCTTCTGACCGCGCTCGACCTCAGAGAGATAGCCAAGTGAGACGCGAGCTTCACGAGCAACATCACGAAGGGTGCGCGATTGCGCGATACGAGATGCGCGAAGTTCGCTGCCTAGAGCGCTACGAAACAACATCTAGTTCTTCCCTTCTATTGCATGTTTAGGATTTTCTAACAATCTCTAAAGCTTTTTAACCGCGAGCCTTAAGTATACGGGCGAAGGTTGCGATTGCGGTGGAGATTGTGCCGCTTCGCACCTGCTCGCGATCGCCTTCTAGGTTAAGGGCGATGGATTGGTTTTGTGGGCCGCGAATCGCCACCCAGACCGTTCCTGGTAGATGCCCTTCTAGCGGCTCTGGCCCCGCAGCTCCGGTGGTCGCAATCGCCCAAGTAGAACCGAATGCTTTGATTGCGCCATCGCCCATCGCATTCGCAACTTCTTCTGAGACCACTGTGTGTTCTGAGATTAATTTTGCATCAACGCCAAGCATCCAAGTTTTGATTTCATTTCTATAAGCAGTAATGCCACCAACGAAAACTTGCGAACTTCCTGATGCGCTAGTTAATGTATTTGCAAGGCCACCAGCAGTTAAAGATTCTGCAACTGAAACTGTTTCGCCGCGTTTACTTAAGAACTCGATAATCTGTTCTACATGTTGTTTGGTGCTCATCGTTCCAGGATCTCCTTTGCGTGAGCCTCTGCCTCTTCTGCAGATGATGCCGCGATTGCTTTATGTGCTGCGCCTTGACACTTTGCAAGATCAACAGTTGATAAGAATCCGCGAACTTCATGGATTGCAGATGGGGCCATCGATAATGAGTTAACTCCAAGACCAACTAGAACTGCAGCTAAATGTGGATTGGCAGCTGCTTCACCGCAGACACCGATTGGCTTCACCAATTGATTTGCAGAGTTTGCTGCGATTTGAATGGTCCGCAGGACTGCTGGATGCCAAGTGGTAGTCATATCTGCAAGGCGAGAATCCAAACGATCGGATGCCATTACATACTGAGTTAGATCATTTGTGCCGAATGATCCGAAATCGACCTCTGCCAAAACTTTATCTGCATGCAGCGCTGCAGCTGGTGTCTCAACCATGACGCCAACATGCTTGATTCCAAAACTTCTAGCGCGCTTTGCAAAATCCGCTGCTTCAGCCGGGGTATTGATCATCGGTGCCATGACCCAGAGATCAAGTTCCATGTTCTCTGCAGCTTTTGCGATCGCCTCTAATTGGCGGGTTAAAACACCTTCGCTGGTGCGAGTTAAACGCCAACCGCGCACACCAAGTGCAGGATTCTCTTCCTTCTCGGCATTTATATACGGAACTGGTTTATCACTTCCGGCATCTAAAGTTCTGACCACTACGCGCTTACCGGTCATCGGAGTAAATACAGTGCGATACATCTGAACTTGTTCTTCTATTGATGGTTCAGTTTTCGAATCTAAGAAGAGTAGCTCGGTGCGAAATAGACCAATACCTTCTGCGCCTGCATTTACTGCCGCAAGCGATCCATCTCCATCTCCGCAGTTGGCAAGTAATTTAATTGGCGTGCTATCGGATAAACGACCAGGCCCGGTAACACTTGCAGCGCGGGCACGAAGAGCTGCTTCACGGATATTGCGCTCTTCGACAATCGCATCAGTTGGATTTGCAATCATCTCACCGGCACGGCCATCTGCAAGAACTACTGCTCCATCATTTAAATGCATTGCGTTGGCGCAACCGACGATGGCAGGAATTCCAAGTCCACGCGCCACGATTGCAGTGTGCGAAGTTGGTCCGCCCTTCTCAACAACTAGTGCTAAAGCAAACTTTAAATTTAATGATGCAGTATCAGCTGGAGTCAGATCCTCTGCCACCACAATAGTTGGTGCGTCTAGCTGTAAACCTGCGCTCTCAGTACCAGAGAGTTTTGCCAAAAGTCGGTTGCAGATCTCATCTAAATCAGCAGCGCGTTCTGCGAAATAACCGCCAATTGCAAGGAGCGCATCTTTAAAGCCTGCAAAAGCTGCAACGATATCTTCGCGCACATCTGGGTATTTAATATCTTGATCTAACCTAGAACCGATTGCTTCAACTAGCGCAGGATCCTGCGCAATCATCGCCTGTGCAGAGAGCACCTCTTTTGCCACATCCAATTCGACTGTTGCAGAGGCTAGTTCTAGATCCTCACCTACTTTGGACAACGCTTGGAAAACTTCGCGAGGAGAAGCGCTAATTGCGCCAGTTGAGACTTTATTGATTACTTTGCGAATCGCTCCGACAGCTACACCAGGCGATACGCCAATGCCGCGGAAAGTCTCCATAGGCTAAAGATACTAAGAGCGTTTAATAATCATCTAATCGGTAATTTAATTGACTTGCAAATTTGTGAAACTTGAGCGTTACTCGCTTGAATCTTGGCGAAATGCAACCCAAGCGCGGATATACCAATAACCAGTGATGTAGGTAAGCGCGACAGCGACATATAGCCAGCCATATTTAAACCAATCCAAAAATGCTGGAAGCGGCAAGACAAACCATCCAATTCCTAGATTTTGTGAGAGCGTCTTCAACTTACCGCCACGATTTGCATGAATTACCCCAGAGCTAATCACTAGCGCACGAAAAACGGTGATTCCAATTTCACGGAAGAGAATCGCAATCGTCGCCCACCACGGAAAGCGATCTTGAATCGATAGCGGAATCATCGCTGCTGCGATCATCAACTTATCTGCAATCGGATCCATTAGCGCGCCAAATTCAGTTACTTGACCACGCGATCTTGCTAAATAACCATCCAGGACATCGCTTAGTGCAATGGCTAGAAAAATCACATAAGCAACTAGCGCCCAGATCACTCCGCTTTGAAAGAGCGCCACTACTCCGATTGGTAACGCAACGATGCGTGCGATGGTGATCTGATTTGGTGAGATATTCATCTGACCTCACCAATTAAATCTGCGCCTGCAGATTCGGTGATCACCGCGCGAACCCAATCACCAGATTTGAAATTGGTTCCGACAAAGGCCACAGTTCCATCTACTTCGGGGCCTTGGAAATCAGCTCTACCCTCTTGTAGCTCTGGATCATCAATCAAAACTTCTACCTCTTGGCCGATCCGCCCAGTTGCCCGTGCAGAGACTGCGTAATCTGCGATAGTTGATAGTTGTGCCACGCGTTCTGCAACTACCTCTTCGCTTAATTTATCGGCCATTGTAAGCGCTTCAGTTCCATCTTCATCTGAATATCCGAAAACTCCAACCGCATCTAGCTTTGCGTTTTCAATAAATTGGCAGAGCTCTGCAAAATCTGATTCGCTCTCGCCTGGAAAGCCAACGATGAAGTTACTTCTAATTCCGGCTTCTGGTGAGAGCGCTCGAATCTGGTTGATTAAATGTAAGAACTCTTCGGTGCCACCAAAGCGGCGCATAGCGCGTAAGACGCTCTTTGCAGAGTGTTGGAAAGATAGATCAAAGTACGGTGCGACTTTCTCGTTCTCGATCATCGCTTGCAAAAGAGTTGGGCGCATCTCAGCCGGTTGCAAGTATGAAAGTCGAATTCTCTTTACGCCATCGACTTTGGATAACTCAGGAAGTAACTTCTCCATGGCACGTAAATCGCCTAAATCTTTTCCATAGCTGGTGGTGTTCTCTGAAACCAAGAAAAGTTCACTGACTCCGTTATCAGCAAGCCATTTCGCCTCTTCGATTACTTCAAGCGGATGGCGAGAGACAAAAGCGCCGCGAAACCTAGGGATTGCACAGAACGAGCAGCGACGATCGCAACCAGATGCGATCTTAAGTGGCGCCCATGGATCTTTACTCAATCGTTCGCGAATAAAGTCTGACTTTCGCGCACGATCACTCGGGGCAACTGGTAACAATTTTCTACGATCTTGAGGCGTGTGTGGCGTGATTTTTTGCCCGGAAAGGATCTCACCTAATCGCGCAGAGATATCTTGATAGTCATCAAAAGATAGAATTCCGTCGGCTTCTGGAAGTGCGGTCGCTAACTCTTTTCCGTAGCGCTCTGCCATACAGCCAACTGCTACCACCGCTTTAGTTACGCCATTTTCCTTTAGAGAATGCGCCTCAAGTAACGTGTTAATTGAATCTTGTTTTGCGCTTTCAATAAAGCCACAAGTATTGATAACTGCAACTTCTGCAGCTGCGGCATCATCTACTAATTGCCAACCATCTGCTGCTAATCTGCCAGCTAACTCTTCGGAGTCGACATCGTTTCTAGCGCAGCCCATAGTTATGAGGGCTACGGTCTTTGGCATGGCTAAGAATTTACCCCATAACTGAGGTTTACAACTTCACCATCAACGCCAATCGGTGGAACTTCTTTGCCATTTACGGTGAGTTTGACCGCACCAGCATTTCCGATCCTTAAATTAACCGTTTCGGTACTTGAAAATAGAAAAGTTTCGCCTTGAGTTGCACGTCCTGAATAAAGGGTGATTCCTGAAGCATCACTTACGAAGAGCCAAGATGAACCATTGATGGCCTCTAATTTAACTTGGACATCGGTGCCCGAAGAGTAAGTCTTAATCTCACCAGTTGTTGTTTCGTCGGTTGCAGTTGGTGATGCGCTTGCGCTTGGTTTTGCAGTGGCAGTTGGTTTTGCAGTGCTCTTAGTTCCAGCTGATGGTCCGCCGTTGGTGCTATTTGCGATAAATGAGATTCCAAAGATCGCGACGATTCCTACAGCAGATACCGCAATTAATTGTTTGTAAGTGATCTTACTTTTTTCTGGAATACCGAGGGTTACATTATTTTCAACCAATTGATCATGAATTGGTCTGTGCTCTTGCGCATGCTCTTCATCAAAAGCAACTAACAGCGGTTCTGGGTCTATGCCAATTACCCGTGCAATTGTCTTTAAATGACCTCGGGCGTAAGTATCGCCACCGGCGTTAATAAATTTATTAGCTTCAAACTCTTTTAATAAGCTTTCGCGTATGTTGGTGCGATTTGAAAGATCTTCAAGTGAAATGCCTGCGGTTTTGCGCGCGTTGACTAGATTTTGACCTAGCGTCATCTCACCCCC
>CAZYJU010000060.1:5491-6555 GCA_964647945.1 uncultured Actinomycetes bacterium
ACAGATGGGCGCTGGGTTGCAAGAACCAAGTGAATTCCGGCAGAGCGCGCTAATTGGGTAATTCGAACCACGCACTCTTCGACATCTTTAGCAGCCACCATCATCAGATCCGCTAATTCGTCGATGATTACCAATAGATATGGATATGGCTCAAGTATTCGATCGCTTCCTGGCGGTGTGGCAACTTTTCCAGCGCGAACTGCCTTGTTGAAATCATCGATATGTCTAAAACCAAAGGTTGCTAAATCTTCATAACGCAGATCCATCTCGCGCACTACCCATTGCAGCGCATCTGCAGCTTTCTTTGGGTTGGTGATGATCGGAGTGATCAGGTGAGGAATATTTTCATAAGCATTTAGTTCGACGCGCTTTGGGTCAATCAAAACCATTCGAACTTCATCTGGAGTCGCGCGCATCATGATCGAAGTAATCATCGAATTGATCATCGAAGATTTACCGGCACCGGTCGCACCTGCCACAAGTAAATGTGGCATCTTGGCTAAGTTGGCGCAGATGTAACTGCCTTCAACATCTTTACCCAGCGCGACCAACATCGGATGCATATCTTGGCCTGCAACGCTGGAACGAAGCACATCGCCTAGCGCCACAATTTCGCGATCACTATTTGGAATCTCAATACCGACCGCGGATTTACCAGGAATTGGCGAGAGGATGCGCACTTCGCTTGACGCTACGGCATATGCGATGTTCTTAGATAAAGCAGTGATTCGTTCGACCTTTACACCGCTACCCAATTCAACTTCGTATCTAGTAACTGTCGGACCGCGCATAAATCCTGTTACTTGAGCATCAATCTCAAACTCGGCAAATAGTTCAGTTAAAGCGCTAACTACAGATTCGTTAGCTTTGCTTTTTCCCTTAGTTGTAGGTCCAGATTTCAAAATATCGGCAGGCGGCAATACATATTTACTATCTGGCGTGAGCATCATCTGCAATGGACGTTTAGCAGGCGCGGTTGCTGGGTGCGCTTTTGGAACCTCTACAGTGAACTCTTCATCAAATTCTTCTTCAGCAGGTTCTTCATAATCTTCATCTTCAAATTC
>CAZYJU010000061.1:0-6500 GCA_964647945.1 uncultured Actinomycetes bacterium
CGTGCATGCAAGCTGCAATTCGTACACCTGCAAATGGCTTGGTCTTTTCAAAGCGCTCACGAATATGTGCCAAAACCGGCATATTGCGTTCTGCCCATTCGATGCGCTTCTTGCCTTCGGCTGCAAGTGCTGGGTTAGCAATATCGTGACGTAATGATGTCGTCGTGGACATTTAAAGCTCCTAATTCTCGTTTCTATACAACTATGAAAACGTTATTTGTATTTCAAGAGAGTTGAGCCAATTTAGATTGCCTCAACTCCAGTGAAAATGATTTTTCTGACTGTTCTGGCGAGGCCTCGCACATGTGGACTAGTTTACCTACAAGTTAGCTTCTAATCACCTTTAGCAGCCGGTCTCGGATCTCGGCCATTTGCGCTTCGTTTCGAGCCTCAACATTTAGCCTAAGTAGAGGTTCGGTGTTTGAGGCTCGAACATTGAACCACCAGCTATCCCCCGACACTGTCAATCCATCTAATTCATCGGTTTCATTATCTGTTTGGTAGAGCTCTTTGATTTCACTGATCTTTTTCACGCCATCTGCAACTTTTGAATTTATCTCGCCGCTTGCTACATACCTGGCATAAGGTTGCAATAACTTTGAGAGCGAGAGCTCGCTACCACCTAGCGCCGCAATTGCATGTAGCGCAGCCAACATTCCAGAATCTGCCCTCCAGAAATCTGCAAAGTAAAAGTGCCCAGAATGCTCTCCGCCAAAAATTGCGCCGCTTTCAGCCATCATCGCTTTTATATATGAATGGCCAACTCGAGAACGAAGTGCAGTTCCACCTTTTTCGGTGATAACTTCCTTAACAGCTCTAGATGAGATCAGGTTGTAAATAATTGTTGCTCCGGGATGTTTTGATAATTCGCGATCTGCGATCAAAGCGGTAAGAAGTGATGGATTAACGGCATCCCCGTTCTCATCAACTAAGAAGCAGCGATCGGCATCTCCATCAAATGCAAGACCAATATCGGCTTTCTGGCGTTTTACCATTCGCTTCAAATCTTTTAAGTTCTCTTCATCGATTGGATTAGCCTCATGATTTGGAAAGGTGCCATCTAGTTCAAAATACATCGGAACAATTTCGGCATTCAATTTTGAAAACACCGCTGGTGCGGTATGTCCAGCCATTCCATTGCCGGCATCGATCACGATTTTAAGCGGCCTAATATTTGAAAGATTCACTAAGCCAAGAAGATGATCAACATAATCGGTAAGTAGCTCTTGCTTTTTCTCTACTCCAACTGGCCTAGTAGAGAGTGGAACACCTTCATTAAGGAATTTTTCAATAATTAGTAGGCCAGACTCTTTGCCGACTGGGCGGGCGCCACTTAAGCAGAGTTTGATTCCGTTGTATTCAGCTGGATTGTGGCTTGCAGTAAACATCGCACCTGGCAGGTTTAATTTTCCCGCTGCAAAATAGAGCATGTCAGTTGATGCCAAACCAATTCTGATCACATCTAGACCTTGTGATGTAATTCCGGATGAGAAGGCATCTGCAAGTTCGGGCGAGGAAGGGCGCATATCTTCACCAATTACCACAGTTGCTGGCTCGCGTTGACTCTCAAGAAATCTTGCGAATGCAACACCGGTTGAGAATGCAAATTGCTTAGTTAATTCGCTACCAACTAAACCGCGAATGTCATAAGCCTTAAAGATTGCGGGAACGCTGCTCTCGTTTTTTTCCACGACGCTTGATTGACCTCAAGAATTTGGAACTGAGCGCAGGTGGCCGCGTCGGCCAATTGCCGAGTTATTTGGTATAGGCGCTGGAGTATCAATTAATTCACGATTTCCGACTTCGCGAACCGCCTCTGCAATAGCCATCAAATCCTCTTCGGAAGGACCGCTCTCGCCAGTATTTAATTCACGGCGAATTACCTGCCATCCGTTTGGCACAGTTAACTTCGCGCCATGGATTTCGCAAAGATCGTACGCATGCGGTTCTGAGTAAGTTGCAAGTGGACCAAGCACCGCAATTGATTCGGCGTAGACGTAAGTCAAAGTCATCTCGGCTTTACGATGGCAGCCCGATCT
Organism: uncultured Actinomycetes bacterium; assembly: GCA_964647945.1. Classification (GTDB taxonomy): domain Bacteria; phylum Actinomycetota; class Actinomycetes; order Nanopelagicales; family Nanopelagicaceae; genus ZLKRG08. The sequence goes on from CAZYJU010000061.1 coordinate 2,040, forward strand.
TGAACAATGGCGACCGATTCGACGACTCATGTGGTGAAAATACTATTTTTCAAAGTTATAACAATTGATTATGGGTTTAACACGCCGATATTGGCGGTAGGCACAGTGCTTCTTGAGAGCACTGAACCATTAAGTAATGGTAGATACCCGGTTCCGCTCTGAGAATTTACGAGCAATGCGGCGGAGTTATCTGAAGCTATGGATCTAATCTCAATACCCAACGCGCCTGATGGGAGGCGATAAGTAAGGAAATCATTACCATTTAAATTCTTTTCAATCACTTTTCCTTTAGGCATCAAGATCCGAGTGGCAACCTCAATCTCAGAACCAGTAACAACTAACAATGGATCCAAGCCTGTGATTGCCCAAACTCCCTTTTGACCAGTAGTAACTGGAGTGCTCCATACAAAGTCTGTCTTGTTTAGGGCCCTAACCCGGCTATATACAGATGCGGCAATCGGCAGATCAGATGTAATGCGCATTCCAAATGCAGAGCTCTTGCCATCAAAATCGAATGGGATATCAATTACTCGATCGCCGTTAACACTTCGATAATCAAGCCCTACCGGAACATATCGGCCATTATTTGAGAGCACTTCTACTGAAATGTTGGTCTTCACCGGATTGGGATTTAAGACTCGCAGGATGTGGCTCTTCTGAAGCGATAAAGTGTGTGGAATTGCTGGAATGGAGATGTTCTTAGCAAGTTCTGCTTGAGAATTTACTAAATCACCACCAAGTGCAGTTAAACCTTTACCGCGTTCGTCAACTAAATAAGATGCCACACGTCCGGCTTTTGGAACAACTTGTAGGGCAATGGACTTCGTAGCAGGCGCCAAAGTCACGATCGGGATTGTGATGGTTCGATTTGAAGGAACTGAAACTTGTTTCTTGAAGGAACTATTTTCACTATAGACAGTTACATCGACAGTTGATGCACTCAAACCGCTATTTGCAAGAACTAACTTGGACTTACTTGCCACGTCACCGCTTGCACCAACCAAATATTGATTTGCCTGCGGTGAGAGACAAGTGATTCCACCAGACCAGACACCTGTCTTTGCAACCCACGCTAGAGCGTTTACGCCCTGACCATCAACCAGAATCGAATTCTCGCTAGTTAATAATCTAGTAGTACGGGCCTTCTTCAAACTGACGCGTTTCTTAAATAGCGGACGAACCAGTTTGGTGCTGCTATTCAATGAGATTTGAGTCGCAACGCCACCACCGATTACTGGACAGATTGAGGGTGGGTAATTCTCTGCATAAGTCTTATCGGCAACTCCTGATTGCAAAGTATTTCCAAGCAAAATAACGGCAGATAGCGAAGCGATTAAAATCGTCAACCTTCTCAATTTCAATTTACTTCTCATGGCATCACCTGATCGCGTCTTCTGCGGCCACCTGGAGCCACCATCACCAGGCTAATTAGCAAGAATATAATTTGAAGCGAGAGCCAAGCTCTGCGCGCAGTTCCATCGTGGATTAATAGATATTTACCTGGAGCCTCGATTTTGAATTCGGGTAATCCATTTTCATTTCTAGATTTTGTTAAGGATCTACCTTCGCCAATTAATCGCCAGTTTCGATCATAGTTTTCGGCAAGCCTTAAGGTTCCGCCTTCGGTAACTTCAAAGTTAGCACTGACTTTATTGGTAGGAATTGCGGTAACTTTGCCAGAATTACCAAAGAAAACTAATCGATCGGAATTTCCAGCTACTCGCCAAGTAACACCAGCGCTGGTTGCAGAGTTTCTGATAAATCCACCGATTCCATCGATGGTGGTAACCAAAGAATCAGGCGCTGGAGCTTTCACGAAGAGATATTTAATTCCGTATTCTGCCAAGGTTGCGCTACTTGTAATTCCGGAACCATCAAAGACATTTCTAGTGGCTGCAGAGACTTCCAAATTAACTGCTGGTGCTACATCAGGATCGCCAAGTTTGATATCGCTGCCGCGCGCGATGAAGAAGTTAAGGACATCGCCCTCCATCTTTCTAATAACCATGGTCTTAGTGCCTGGTACTGCACCTAAGAATTCCGGGAGTACTCGCGTGGAGATAGTGTGAAGCGGCGAAGTAGTAGCAACGCTCCAGAATGCAGCAACTGCCGTATGAATTACCGATACCGCAAGCAATAAGGCCGCCATTATGTGTCTGTAATTAACGGCAGATTTCTCAAGATGTTTACGAAGTTGATCCAAAACGATCGCACCCGCTGTGATTGCAGCGATTGTCGAGACTGCAATAAAAGTGCCTGTCCAAAGTGGATAGCCAATAGATGTGCCATGTGCGGGGAAAGATAACGCTGCTAGCACCGAACCAAGGAAGAGAAAACCAGTTCCGACAAATGCAAAGTATCTGGCATTGGTTCTAGAGAAATTGGCAACCAATAAGATCGCAGTAAATGGTCCAAATAACCACCAAGGAACTGAGCCAAGTCCGCCAGGATTTGAAAGCAGCGCCGAATTAGGTCCGCCTCCGGCAAGTGCTAAGCCAGGTTCTAATAGGAATCTGGATGGATGAAGTAAAGCTTCCGTACTAAATGGAGTATTAATCAAGAATGGAATTGAGAGCAGCAGAAGGCGAAGCTTAATTCTAGATATCCAGATTGCTCTAGTTGTATGAAGATAATCAAAAGCCGTCAATCCAATGTAGAAGAAGGCAAGTGCCATGAAGAATGGAAGCGAGAATGCAACTGGTAGCGCCAAAAAGAGCCCCAGTTGAAATAGTTTTCGGATCGAGAGTTTCTCAATCTCAAGAGTCCCAGATAACAAGTGCAAGGTCAACGGCAGCGCAATCATAACTACAAGTGTTCCAAGCCTGCCTGCATTAACTGCCGCCAAGGCAACAGGTGAGAGCGCATATAAGGCGCTACCAAAAATAACTAACCAGATATGAGTGGTGATCTTTTTAAGCCAGATAAAGATCGCTGCGAAAAGCAGGAATGGTGCGAACAAGAATAAAGTCGACACAAATAACTGCGCGTTACCTAAAGTAATCGTGCCAATCAATGCAATTACCGCTACCCAAGTCGGGGTAGCGCTTGAGCTACCTAATCCAACTTGATGCCACGATTCAGCATAAAGTCGCCAGAGCTCAGATACGCCATTTGGAGTCTCTGGAAGTGCGCCACCTGCAATAACTCCAAAGCGACTTCGTGAGAAGAGAATTGAGAATAGAAATACTGCGATAAATGCCGCTAACTCTGGACGTCTAAATAGCGCCCGCCAATTGCGTTCGGTAGTTGGGGTAAGTAGATCCTCATCTTCAGAGAACTCAGTGGCTGGCACTTCTGGAGCTGGAAATAACTTCTCTTGAATTCGATCCACTACCGAATCAATGGCGCTTCTAAATTGCGCGCCGCGAGATGGCATGAAGCGCGTTACTACTCGAGGAGAGACCAATCGATCTTCCTTACGCCACTTTCGACCGGCGCGCACTAAGTCGGGACGGGTAAACAATTTTCCTAACGCAAGTAACTCATCAGATGCGTAGCCTGGTAATTTTGCAATCAAATATCCAAAAGCGCGCAGCAGAGCCGAACCAACAACTTGAATTGCAACTAATGGCAACATCCACCAAGTCGAATTGGTTAAAAGTACATACGCCGCATTTCTACGATCCAAAAGAAGTGGGCGATGCAAGAAGGCTTCGTCGACATCGACGCTTCGCCTCTCTGAAGCCGCTGCTTGTGCGTGATAAATAACCGCATCGGTATTTACTAAGACTGTTTGACCCGCTGCATGGATGCGCCAACCAAAGTCGACATCGTCTCGGAAAAGGTCGAGCTTTTCGTCAAAGCCGCCGAGCTCTTCAAAGACCGAACGGCGAATCAGCGCGCCAGCTGTGCTAACTGATAAGACTTCACGGATTCCATCGTGTTGCCCTTGGTCATATTCGTAATCTTCCAAGCCAGTCCAGCGAGCGCCATTTCTAGCAATACTGATACCAGCTTCCAGTAAATGTTTACGATCATTCCAACCCAAGATCTTTGGCCCAACCATCGCCACATTTGGCCGGTCGGCAACGGATTCCAATAACTTCTCTAGCGCATATTCTTCGGGAGCGCTATCGTCGTGAAGTAACCAGATCCATTCATCTTCACTTTCGCATGGTGGAAGTGAAGCCACCGCTTCAGATACCGCAGTACCAAAGCCTTCACCGCGATTGATTGATAAATACTTGATGCGAGCGCCATTTAATAATTTAGTAGAACCATCTTCGGATCCGGTATCAACTGCAATGGTCTTATCGGGAGTCCGAGATTGCGAAGCGATTGCTGCAACAACTTTTGGTAACCAGGTTGCACCATCGTGCACCACCAAAATTGCGGTGACCTGTGTTGACGCGCTCAAAGAAGACATCTTGGGCATAAGTCTTTAGGAAAGCGCTCGAATATGGAAATTCTGCGCTCTTGGGCTAGTAGGGCTAGAAAGACTAGAAAGACTAGAAAGACTAG
>CAZYJU010000062.1:0-5254 GCA_964647945.1 uncultured Actinomycetes bacterium
TGAAGGAAATTGTGATCGGATTCGATTTACGTCATATGCCATTAGAGCAATTTAACTTATATTTTATATGGGATGAACTTTACTGGCACAGAAATCATTAATGACTTTGGCTAAATGGAGACCGCTGCTCTGCCTGCTTCCAATCTCGCAATTGGAACACGAAAAGGCGAGCAAGAAACATAATCCAAACCAATACTGTGGAAGAAATGTATGGATTCAGGATCACCGCCATGCTCACCGCACACACCTAGATGCAATTCAGGGTTCACGCTACGCCCACGTTCTGCGGCGATTTTTACCAATTCCCCAACTCCGTATTGATCAATTGTTTCAAAAGGAGAGATTGTAAATACACCTAACTCAAAATACCTACTAAAGAATTCGGCTTCCACATCGTCTCTTGAGTATCCCCAAGTAGTTTGAGTCAGGTCATTTGTCCCAAAGCTAAAGAAATCGGCCACCAAAGCAATTCGGTTTGCAGTTAAAGCCGCTCTTGGCAGCTCAATCATGGTTCCAATTTCTATTGGTAGTTCAACTTTAAATTGATGAGCAACTTCAGCGATTACCTTTTCCGCTGAATTTCGAACTAACTTCAGTTCCATGTGAGAACCTACTAAAGGAATCATGATCTCGACTTTTGGATTTTTTCCATCAGAAATCAATTGGGCCATTGCTTCAGCTATGGCTCGCACCTGTAAATCGTAAAGTCCTGGAGAGACCAAACCCAATCTAACGCCTCTTAATCCCAACATAGGATTTGATTCATGCATTTTCTCCACTGACTGTAGTAATTCACTTTCCTCAGAAGTTAGATCACCTCTGACTTTTGCCAGTGCCACTGATACTTTTAAGTCGCCTAAATCTGGCAGAAATTCGTGTAACGGAGGATCTAGCAATCTGATCGTGGTATTCAACCCGTCCATCTCAGTTAAAATCTTCATGAAGTCTGCCCGTTGCATAGGCAATAGAACTGCCAACGCAGCTTCACGTTGTTCCGTTGTCTTCGCCAGGATGACTCTTTCAATTAACACACGCCTATCGCCTAAGAACATATGTTCAGTTCGGCATAATCCAATACCCTGTGCGCCAAATTTCCGGGCTGTCAGTGCGTCTTGGTCATTATCAGCATTTGCACGAATTTGTAATCGACGACGGCGATCTGCATGACGTAACAATCGGTCAACTGATTTAATCAATTCTTGTTCATCTTCACCTTTGCCTTCAATAGCTTGGGTTATTCCCGATTTTAAGTACGTTACAACAATAGATGGCGCTACTGGAATCTCGCCAAAAAACACTTCTCCAGATGAACCATCTATGGAAAGAAAATCTCCTTCTTGAATGCTTGCGCCATTTACTTTTGCAAATTTATCTTTTTCGTGGACATCAAGTTCTTCTGCACCACAAACTGCAGTTTTTCCCATACCGCGTGCCACAACTGCTGCGTGAGAAGTTTTACCACCACGACTAGTCAATATGCCTACAGATGCAACCATGCCCCCTAAATCTTCAGGGTTAGTCTCACGACGAATCAAAATTACTTTCTCGCCGTTTTCTGCCCATTGAATTGCAGTATTTGAGTCAAAAACGGCTTTTCCAACTGCTGCACCAGGTGAGGCCGGCATACCTGTTGCGATAGGTTGACTTGCCCTGGTTTTATCGAATTGCGGAAACATCAACATAGCTAATTGTTTGCCGTTAACACGCAATAATGCCTCATCCATATTAATAATCTGTTCGTCTACTAATTGCATCGCAATTCTAAAAGCTGCAGACGCTGTACGTTTTCCTACTCTGGTTTGTAATATCCAGAGCTTTCCTTTTTCTATCGTAAATTCGATATCACATAAATCTCGATAATGTGTTTCGAGTTTATACATTATGCCTTTAAGTTCTTTGAATATTTCTGGAGCAAGCCGAGCCAAATCCTCGAGGGAAAGAGTGTTTCGAATTCCTGAAACTACATCCTCACCTTGCGCATTCTGCAAATAGTCTCCATAGGCACCAGGTTCTCCAGTAGCCGGATTTCTAGTAAAACAAACACCAGTTCCTGAGTCTTCTCCCATGTTTCCAAAAACCATGGTTCCGATATTCACTGCAGTGCCTAAGTCATCTGGTATGCGCTCACGCCGTCTATAAAGTTTGGCTCGTTCGGTGTTCCAAGAGTTGAAAACTGCCATTATTGAATTGTCCATCTGCTCTCTAGGATCCTGCGGAAATTGATGTCCAGTGATTTTCAAAAATATTTCCTTGAACTCATCAACTAATTTTTTAAGGGATTCAACAGACAATTCATGATCTTGCTTTACTCCTTGGGCTAATTTCGCCTCGTCAAGCTTAGAAGAAAATAAATGACCATCAAGATTTAATACTGTCTTTCCGTACATCTGGATTAATCTGCGGTAAGCATCCCATGCAAATCTAGGATTGTTAGTCTGTTTGGTAAGTCCCTCTACTGCTTGATCGTTTAATCCAACATTCAAGATCGTATCCATCATGCCGGGCATTGAAAATTTTCCACCAGATCTGACTGAGACCAATAATGGATCTTCCTTATCGCCTAGCCGTTTTTGCATAACATCTTCAAGATTTCGCAATGCTTTTGTTATTTGTACTTCTAATTCAATAGGTGCATGTCCACTCAACAAATATTCTTTACAAGCCTCGGTGGTGATAGTGAATCCTGGTGGTACTGGAATTCCGATTCGAGTCATCTCGGCTAGATTTGCACCTTTGCCGCCTAGGAGTTCTTTTTGGTCTTTATTACCTTCGGAAAAGGCATATACAAATTTGTTTACCAAGACTATCTCCTATGATCGACCTTGGTTAAAATTTACTTCTTCGCAAACTACATATCAATTGATAACTTTTGCAAATCAACCAGATTTTGAGTGCTAGCATTAAAATTAACCCTTTATCATGTGAATTTGGAGCTTAAACCAGTTTATGACTCCAGAGTCAGGGCAAAAAAATAAGACACTGGTGGTAGATAGTGGATTTGAACCACTGAAGGCGTAAGCCGGCGGATTTACAGTCCGCTCCCATTGGCCGCTCGGGCAATCTACCGTGAAGCGTGGGCTAGGTTATCAGGCTTAACTAAGAGTAGAAAATCGGATGCAAAGGAGTCGATATTAGATAAGAAAGAGCTCTTTCGCCTTCTCGACCGCGCTCTCGCGACCGTCAACTTCTAATTTGCGATAGATATTTCGTAGGTGAGTCTTCATGGTGTTCATCGAAACATGCAACATATTTGAGATAGCACTAATCGGTTTACCTGTTGCTAAATGTCGAATTACTTCTAGCTCTCGGGTGGTAAGTGGCACCAGAATTCCCTCCTGTATATGGATATTTTGCGCCTTAACTCGTTCAGTTAATTTGCTGGCAATGCTCTCTAAAAAGACTGTGGGTCGCTTTGTAATAGCTTTCAAAATAATGTCCACAAGTTCATGTTGCTGAAGGATTAATTCGACTGCACCAGTTTTCTCGATCAACTCGAGAGCCTGGCACATGTACTCGACGGCAATACTCTCTTTGTCTCGGTAATAATCTGCATATGCCACAGCTTTGTAGATCTTTTCTCGATTTGTACGCGCTGGTAGATCTTCAATCCATTTGATCATATCTTTGCCCTGCCACTCCATGATCAAGGCTCTAATTTGATTAACAAACACCAGATTAGGAACTCGAGTTAGGAGAGTTTCAATACGCTCAACATCTTTGATCAAATACCTTACATAAAGCTCATTAACATCAGGGATGAAATGTAAGTCATGTTTGAATATGAATTCAGTTAGCTTCTGTCGTTGTTCTCGCACTACAGAGAGCGAATCGCTTATCTTCCCAGAGCGAGCTAGCTCTTTTACTGAATTACCTCCACAAATAAAATGCCATGGCCATTGTTGTAATTTTTCGGACATATTGATGATGTCTTTATAAATAAGAGACGCTTCAGACTTTTGCGAAAAATTCTGTTTGCAACAAGCTAAGACATACATGGAATCGAGTGGAGCCATCAGACCCGTATAGCCATGTTGCCGAGCAATTTCTATATTTCGAATAGCTATTTCTTGAGCTTTGAAAAAGTCCCCTTCAACTAATAAATACATAGCAATAACTGAATTGATCAAATAAAGGATATTTACACCGGTATCTTCAGCTCTGTATTCAAGTGCTTTTTTGTAAGCCTCTTCTAACTTATCGTTCTCATCTAAAATCAAAGCTTTTTGCGCCAATAATCTATAGACGTCCAACAACTCGCCCTCTTCAAGATTCGGCACACTTTCGTGATGTTCAAGAAATTGCTTCGCAGATTTCTCCATTTCGCTAAATCTGCCAAATGCAAAATCAATATGCGTCTTGGCAAGTGAAGTTGCTTCGTCGACATAGATTTGATCTGAAGTATCTTTGAAACGATGTTTTATGGTGGCTAGTTTTGCCTCAGCAGCAACAAAATCGCATTCAATCAAGTAAGCCATCAAATCTAGAACTTCGAATGCGGCTAATCGGTCTGGATTTCTTTCAAGGAGAGATTGGCCGTATTTACGCAACTCATCCGAACGCATCTGGAATGCAAGTTCTCGGAGATTTGTATGTGGCATGGGCTAAGGGTGATACAAAACCTCACCCTTTCATAGCCGAAATAGGGTGATTAAATATGGTGAAACTTAACCCTTGATCTCTTCCAAGCGTGCGAGCGCCTCTACCCGTTCAACCTTGTGGTCAACAATTGGAGCGATGTAAGAGAGTCCCGGTTCATGGATTAGTTCGGTTGGGACGCCAGCAAGCTCAGGGATGTATCGGCGGATGTAATCACCTTCGGGGTCAAACTTACGTCCCTGTTCGGTTGGATTAAAGACTCGGTAATAAGGCGAAGCATCTGTACCGCAACCTGCAGTCCATTGCCAACCATGTGAATTACTTGCGGGATCAAAGTCCACAAGATGCTCCATAAAGAAATTAGCACCATGCTGCCATTCGATATGAAGATCCTTAACCAAGAAAGATGCCACCACCATTCGAGTGCGATTGTGCATCCAGCCAGTTTGAACCAATTGGCGCATCGCAGCATCGACAAATGGGTATCCCGTGCGACCTTCACACCAAGCTTTGAATTTTTCGCCAGGCTCGTCGTATCTCATATTGGCAAATTTCTCGATGTAATACTCATCGATGGTGTTTGGATTATGAAAGAGCACGTCGGCATAGAACTCACGCCAAGCGATCTCTTTTCTAAAAGTGTCATGAGCTTTGCTCA
>CAZYJU010000062.1:5354-6450 GCA_964647945.1 uncultured Actinomycetes bacterium
GCATAGAACTCACGCCAAGCGATCTCTTTTCTAAAAGTGTCATGAGCTTTGCTCAAACCTAAATCCTTCAAGAGTGTGCGAGGGTGAACTTCGCCGAATTTCAAATGAGCGCTTAATTTGCTGGTGCCATCGATGCCTGAAAAATTGCGTTGCTCGTCATATTGATCAAGCGCATTCTTCTTAAACCATTCAAAACGCTTTAGCGCTGCCGCCTCTCCAGCTTCGGGAATCTCATGGTCAGTTTTCCAATCTGGAAAATCTCGTTGCGAACCATTAGGAGTTAGCGCATTAATCTCCTTCGGTGCTGCAACTGGCCCGCGCCAACCATGCGCCAACCAACCCTTATAGAAAGGGGTATAAACGCGATAGTTTGTATCATCAGGTTTTCTAACACGACCTGGTGCAACTGCATATGGATTGCCAGTTCTAATTAAATTAATTCCGGCCGCTTCTACACGTTTATCTCTTGCCGCGCCATATGGTTCGAACTCTTCGGAGATATGTACCTCTGCTGCGTCATAACTATTTAGTACTTCAACTTGATCACCTGCAACCACATGCAATTTTCCGCCCAGTGATTTATCAAGCGCTTTTAAAGAGTTTCCCAAATAGGCAAGACGTTTTGAGCCCGCCTGCTTTATCAATTTAGGATCCAGAATAAATAGCGGAACGATCTCATCGCTATTTGCTATCGCTGCAAGTAACGCTGGGTTATCGCTTAAGCGTAAATCCCTTCGAAACCACATGATGTTTCGCTTCATGGTGCTAGTGTTTCATTATGCAGGTGATTTCGCATTACCAAGTCAGAAGGGTCCCAGGCTTCGTAAAAAGAGCAGAAATAGCAGGTCGCACCGTAGATTTCTGGTCTCCACCAAGGCCAACACACTTGCTAATTGCCCATGACGGCCAGAATATCTTTGATCCAAGAACTGCCACTCGACGTTCAACTTGGCGGATGGCGCAGAATGCGATCAAAGTCTTTGAAGAACATGGTTTAACGCCTCCTGCCATTATCGGCATATTTCACTCGAGCTCGAAAAGTGATGTCTACGGTCGCGCAAAAGACTTATCGCCACAAGGTGCGTTTGAAAAAGGC
>CAZYJU010000063.1:0-6302 GCA_964647945.1 uncultured Actinomycetes bacterium
GAGATTGAATAGAAAGGAACTTTCGCCTCTCCGGCAACAGCGCGTGCAAGCAAAGTCTTACCGGTTCCGGGAGGGCCGTATAGCAATACGCCCTTTGGAATCTTGGCACCAAGTTCACGATATTTTTCCGAGCTTGCTAAGAAATCCCTGATCTCTTCTAACTCTTGCACCGCTTCATCTGCGCCAGCCACATCTGCAAAAGTGGTCTTTGGCGCTTCTGCATCCTGCAATTTCGCTCTGGATCTTCCAAATTGCATTGCGCGACCGCCGCCATTTGCTTGGCTCATCATCCAGAAGAAGAGCAAGGCGATAATCAAGAATGGTGCGACTGAGAATAGGAAAGTTACCAAAATTGATTGGGATGGAACTACAACATTCCAACCTTTTGTAGGTGGATTACCAGTTAAGGCATCAATAATCGTTGGCTCTTGGCGAACAATGTATGAAGCTTGAACTTTGTTGGAACCATTAATTTTGAAGCCGCTATTTAATTCAACTTTAATGATCTGGTCTTTATCAACCACTGTTGCAGTTGCAACTTCGCCCTTTGCGATGGCATCTAAGATTTGAGAAGTCTTGACCTCTGTGTACTTCGAAGATGCTGATGAGATCTGTCCGAAGAAGGTAACTGCCAAAATACCAAGCACAATCCAAAAGAGCGGTCCGCGAGTGAACTTGCGAATGCCATTTGGTTGTTGTGGCGCGTTGGGTTTACGACTCTGCTTCTTCTCAGCCATTTTCTTCTCTCTACGTTCCATGATTTTACGAGTACACGTGCTTTGCTAAAACGCCAATAAAATCTAAGTTGCGATACTTTTCATCGAAATCTAATCCGTAGCCAACGACGAAATCAGTTGGGATATCGAATCCCACATATTTGACATCAACTTTTACTTTGGCTGCTTCTGGCTTACGGAGCATGGTCAGAATCTCAACGCTCTTTGTGCCACGTGATTCGAGATTTGATTTCAACCAATCTAAAGTCAAACCAGTATCGACAATATCTTCGACAATAAGAACTTCGCGGTTGGTGATGTCTCGATCCAAGTCTTTGAGGATACGAACTACGCCGCTTGACTTAGTCCCTGAGCCATAAGAAGAGACAGCCATCCAATCCATTTCTAGGTGGCGATCAATTGCACGAGCTAAATCTGCCATCACCATGACTGCGCCTTTAAGTACGCCAACCAATAGCAAATCGCGATCTTTATAATCTTTTGCTACTTGCGCTGCCAACTCTTTTATGCGCGCCTGAATTTGATCAGCTGATGCGACTACGCGTTCGATATCTGCAGCAACGTGCCCGTGTTCCACGTTCACCCTTTCGCTCAATCATTCTGCTCATTTTGGACTAGTTTGAGAGCGTTAGTCTGCCCGAAATTCTGGAAACCTTCACACCCGAGGGGAGGCTGACCTCGCCTTGACCCTTCCAATTTGAGATTAAGGCATCAACTTGGCCAATTTGATCGGCAGTGAGTTGCATAACGCCTTTTTCAAAGAGCGCTAGGCGTAAAACGCGCGTTCGAATCGCTTTTGGTAGCGCTTCTAAAGCACTAATCGTTAGTGAATTATCTTCCCTCCAGAAATCTGCTGCGAGTTTATCGAGAGCATCAGCATCATCGCGAAGCAGATTTGCGCTTCGAACCAATGCATCTGAAATGCCTGGACCAAGATTTTTCTCCATCATTGGCAGCACTTCTTTTCGAACTCGCACCCTTAAGAAACTTAAATCATCATTATGTGGATCCTGCCAAGGATTTAGTTTCAACTCTTTACAAGCTGCCAAAGTTTGCGCTCTGGTGATGTTTAAAAATGGTCGGCGATAGATACCAGTTTCGGCTGCCATTCCAGATAAAGAACGGGCACCACTTCCGCGGGCTAATCCAAGTAGAACTGTCTCTGCCTGATCGTCTTTCGTATGTCCAAGTAAGACTGCAACTGCACCTTTCTCTTTGGCAACACGTGCTAAAGCTTCATACCGTGCACGGCGAGCTGATGCCTCAACGCCATCAGTAATTTCAACTTTAACTTTCTCAATTAAACATGGAAATGAAAGCTGCTTGACGACCGACTCTGCTTGTAAATCTGAACCGACTTGTAATTGATGATCAACGGTGACACCAAGTAGATTCAACGCTAATTTATCTGCTTCTAATTTTGCAGCTTCCGCAAGTGCTAATGAATCTGCACCGCCTGATACCGCAACTAGAATCAAATCCCCAGGTGAAAAATTACTGAGAGTGGTTCGGACTGCACTTCGAAGTACTACAAGCGCATCCATAGCGCACAGATTAAGGTCTGCCAGCGAATGGCATCAAGCCCGGCATCGAATACATGTTTGAATACTTTAAATCAACGCGCTTATTTCGAGCCTCCCACACCATCCCATTGCCTGCATAAATTGAGATGTGATGGATTGCAGCAATTGATCCGTTGTAAGAGTAGAAGAGGAGATCTCCTGGCTGCATTTGTGAAAGCGGCACGTGATACGTCGCAACTGAATAGAGCGCAGCATTTAAGCGATCCCAATTTGGCCAGCCAAGACCTGCAGCCTTATAAGCGGCGTAGACCAAACCAGAGCAATCAAATGAATTTGGTCCCTCTGCACCCCAAACATATGGCTTGCCCGCTTGAACTTGTTTCTTTGCGTATTCAACTGCCATCGCTCTCTGTGCCGCAGTCGTCCTAATTGTTGAGCGCCCTTTAAATCCACGATCCGGCCAAACTTTTTTCTGGTCAATGATCGTAGTAGCGATATTTGCATTCTGTTCTTCAAGTAAAGCTAATTGGCGGCGCTGCTCTAAGGTAGTGCGAACTTTACGTGCAGCAATCAAGTCAGCCATTAACTTGTCTTGGACTCGTTGGAGCTTTGCTACTTCTTGTGCCTGTGCAGCCCTAGCATCATCTGCAACTTTCTTGGCAGCTGCAACCTTCTCGGTTGCAACTTGCTGCGCTGCTTTTGCTTTATCTGCTGCAGCTTTCGCCTCTTTGGCGACAATCTCTGCCTCTTTAAATCTGGTTAGCGCTTGTGAATTTGAGGCACCAATCTTTCCTAGAGTTGAAAGTTGGTCAATTAAATCTTGTGGACCATTGGTACTAAGTAATGGCTGAAGATCAGCAAAGCTTCCACCCATGATGTAAGCATTTGCTGCAAGTTTTCCGATCTTTCGATGCGCTTCATCTACGGCTTTTGCTGCTTCGATAGCGTAAGCAGTTGCAGCATTTGCAGTTTGGACTGCTTTATTTAACTCTGCGACTGCGACGTTGTATTTTGCTTGCGCCTCATTGGCTTTTGCAGTCAGTGTACGTAGAGAATCTTTTGCTTTATTTAACTGTTTTGCCTGTGCATCGGCTGCTGCTTTCTTTGCAGCTTCAGCCTTCTTAGCAGCATTGATCTCTTCAATAGTCGGTTTCTTGGTTACCGCTTGAATAGGAGATGTGGTCAAAGTAAACATTGTGCAAGCAGCAATAACTGCAATCAGACTCTTGCTTCGCAACTTGACCTCCAATATGGGGAACTATCGGTAGGCCTAAGGATAAATGGCGACCCCCAAAATTCTTGGGATTTTCTAGAGAATCGCCTTAGTTGGCTACATCACGACGCTTAAATAATGTGGCAGTAATCAGCGCTGCACCAAATAAATAAAGTCCGACTCTTATAAGAGCCTGCGAATATGTTGGTGCATCATCGAGTCCAATAGGTGAGCCACCAGTTGCAACCACAGAAAGTAAGTTACCTGGCATCCAATTTGAAGCTGGCTTCCAGGCAATCGAGATGATGCTCTCTACAACTAACATGTAAGCCGTTCCGATAGAGATCGAACTAATCGGCGATCTAAATATCAATCCTAATAACATTCCGATAGTTCCGTACCCGATTGTTGAGATCAATACATTTACAAAAGAGTGGAATAGCTCCATCTGGCCATCGGAAGTTAGCCAGGCATCGGTCGCGACTTTGGCGCGACCTGCTAAGCCAAAAGCCAAACCGACTGCCGTCGCAGCGCTCACAATTACAGTAACGATGGCAAACGAGATCATTGAAAAATACTTACCGATTAATAATCTGATTCGGCGAGGTTGGCGCACCAATAAATTTCGAAGTGTTCCGTATGAATACTCCTGTGCTGTTTGAGCAGCAAAAACTGATAACGCCACTAAGCCCAAAAGCCCATTTGCGCTATTAAAACCAATCACAAATCCATCAGCCATCTGCAACATTTCACGGGTAATTCGATTGCCGCGATCAGCATTTCCGGTCTCTGCATCAATCAATAGAAATAGTAAAGAGGTAACGAGACCAGTTACGAAAACTACCGAACCCATAGTTCCCAAGAAGAAGATTGGTCGTCTTAATTTTCGCCACTCTGCAAAGAAGATTCTCATTCGACACCATCCGTCAATTCGAAGAAGGTCTCTTCTAATGATGCGCGAACTGGGGTCAACTGCGCCAGAACAATTCCGTTTTCAAATGCTAATTTATTTAAGTGCACCGCAAATGATTCGTCAGCATCGACTCTTACATGGTCTGCTTCGATAATGGCTTGATGACCACTCTTGTTAATTAACTCCGCCAAAAATGGTAACGAATTAATCGAAGATGGCTTTGCCATAATCGTTGGTTTGCTGCGATTTAATAGTTCTTGCATCGGGCCAGCAAAGACTACGTGCCCTTTGCGAAGCATCACCAAATACTTTGAGATCATCTCTAGCTCCGACAACAAATGT
Source organism: uncultured Actinomycetes bacterium (assembly GCA_964647945.1). Lineage (GTDB taxonomy): Bacteria > Actinomycetota > Actinomycetes > Nanopelagicales > Nanopelagicaceae > ZLKRG08. The sequence goes on from CAZYJU010000063.1 coordinate 4,729, forward strand.
GAAGATACAAAGACTGTGACCCCTTCAGCAGCTAACTTTTCAAGTAGGTCACGAACCTCTTGAATTCCTGCAGGATCCAAACCATTTGTAGGTTCGTCAAGAATTAGAAGTTTTGGATTTGGAAGTAGCGCTGCCGCAATACCGAGCCGCTGCTTCATGCCTAATGAGTAATTCTTATATTTATCTTTACTGCGATCTGCAAGACCCACCAATTCAAGTAATTCATCGCAACGCTTGAAATCGATGCCGCCTAATTTCGCCAAAACTTTTAGGTTCTCAACTCCTGATAGGGCTGGATAGAAAGCTGGCCCTTCAATCATCGCACCAACTTCTTTTAGATATCTTTCTGGGTGCGAAATTGAATTACCGATGATTTCGCCGCTACCTGTAGTTGGTTTGATGAGACCAAGGAGCATTCGAATCGTGGTGGTTTTGCCAGATCCATTTGGACCTACAAAGCCGCAGATAGTTCCAAGCGGTACTTCAAAAGTCGCGTTCTCAACCGCAGCAATCTCTCCGTATCGCTTACTTAGGTTGCTAACTGCAATTGCAGGCGTGCTCATGGAGATACCCTCTCATAAATTCATTGAGGTTTGGAAAGTAATCTAGAATTCCCCAATGAGTAAGCGACCTTGGGGTTATCAACCAATCAATGAACGTCCCGATCCTGATTGGAAATTAAATCCACAGACTGAAGCGGTACGTGCTGGCCTTGCTCGTTCAGGTTTTGGCGAAACTTCCGAAGCGCTTTATTTAACAAGTGGATTCACTTACACATCAGCCGAAGAGGCGGAAACTGCTTTTAAAGAAGAGCTAGATCATTATCTATATGGTCGCTTTGCTAATCCAACAAACGGAATGTTCGAATCACGCCTGGCCACTTTGGAAGGTGCTGAGCGATGCGTTGCCACAAGCAGCGGAATGGCTGCCATGTTTGCATCTGTTGCTTGTTTGGTCTCAAATGGAGATCGAGTTGTGGCAAGTGCATCGATGTTCTCATCTTGCCACGTGGTACTCACTGAGTTTTTACCTAAATGGGGCGTAACTACCGAGTTGGTGCGAGGTAACAATCGCGCAAAATGGGAGGCCGCACTTTCAAAACCGACCAAAGTAGTTTTCATTGAAACACCAAGTAATCCACTTATGGATATCGTTGATATTCAAATGGTCTCAGAGTTAGCGCATAATGCTGGCGCAACTGTAATTGTAGATAATGTGATGGCATCTCCTGTTTATCAAAGACCGTTAGAACTTGGCGCAGATGTGGTCATGTATTCGGCTACCAAACATATTGATGGGCAAGGTCGCGTTTTAGGTGGCGCAGTTCTTGGAAGCGCGCAATACATAACTGAGTTTTTCCAGCCATTCATTCGCCATACCGGACCTGCGCTCTCTCCATTTAATGCATGGGTGATGCTCAAATCTTTAGAAACCATGCAGATGCGCGTTGAACGAATGAATGCAAATGCCTTAGCGGTCGCAGAATACTTAGAACAAAATCCAAAGATTAAAAATGTGCGCTACCCTGGTTTGAAATCGCATCCAGATCACCAATTAGCGATGCGCCAAATGAA
>CAZYJU010000064.1:0-6084 GCA_964647945.1 uncultured Actinomycetes bacterium
GGCGATATCGCAGCGCGCTTCTTTAACGCCCAAGGCAAAATCCTCTCTTCGGTGGTTGATTCACGCGTTATTGGATTGACACTTGATGAGATTCGCAAAATTCCTAAAGTAATTGGGGTTGCAACTGGCGCAGATAAAGTCATGGGCGTAGTCGGAGCTGCCCGCAGCAAGTTAGTTGATCTATTAATCATCGATTTGGCATGTGCAAATGCAATTTTGAAATACCTAGCAGGAGCGGAGGCGCGTAGCGCATGAGTGGTCTTGGTACATTTTTTACAGTTCTCGGAATCGCATGGGCATTCCAATTGTTCTTCGCCTGGCGCCAAGCACAGAAATTTCAACGCCAATTAGGCGGTCTACGCAAACAAGGCACGCTAGCTATCGGAGTTGGTGGTCGTCGCTATCGCGGTGGTCGCGCATTCGTAGCGCTTGTTGCAGATGAGAAAGGCATCGTAAAAGACGGTTTATTACTAACCGGATTCACGGTGCTTGCAAAAGGAAAACCTTTTGCAGATTACACAGGATTCCACGTCAAGGACATCATCTCGGGAAACCGAGTTGCCGCTAATAGAAAGCCGAAGGTGATTGAAGCTGCCAAATCGTCAGCCGAACACATTCAGCAATTTATGCATAACGGCAATAGAAATAATAAGAAAGATGATGTCAAATGATGAGGAATAGTGAACGTACTCCGTACGGGCGTTCATTTAAAAGGTCAATTGACCAGAAAACACACTTAGGAGGTGTGCATTGAACCTACTATCAGTTGGTCGCTTCGTCGCCGAAGTTACCGTTGATAAGCCAACCGGCGTCCTCGGCGCCTTGGCAACAGCAGCTGAAGACTTTATTAAAGTCTTCAACGAAGGTGGAAAAGTTCTGCTCTCGCTTATGGGCGGAATCTTGCCAACACTCGTTGTGTTGCTGACAGCAGTTAACGCTCTCGTTCGAATCATCGGACCAGAGAAGATCGAAAACCTAGGTAAGGCAGCTGCGCGTCCAGGTATCCAGTGGTACCCAGTTCGCTACATCATCCTGCCATTCGTAGCAGTTTTCGTTCTAACAAATCCAATGGCATACACAATGGGTCGCTTCCTCCCAGAACGCTACAAGCCAGCGTTCTATGACTCTGCTGTTTCATTTGTTCACCCAATCCTCGGAATTTTCCCCCATGCAAATCCCGGTGAGCTATTCGTTTACGTCGGTATTGCAACCGGTATTACACAACTAGGTCTAGGACTTGGCGATCTTGCAGTTCGCTATCTACTAGTTGGTCTTGTTGTGATCTTCATCCGCGGCATCGTGACTGAGTGGATAACCGCTCGCATGATGGCTAAGAAGGGAGCATAAACATGGGTGGAATTGCTGCAGTATTAACAAAGATCGGCCGTAGCGTTGGTGGAGTAGTTGGTACTCTCTATCAAGCAGGTCGCGATACTGTCGACACAGTTATCCGTAACGTCATTCCATTCATGGCGTTCATCTCATTCATCATCGGTTTAATTCTTACCACCGGTGTTGGCGACTGGATTGCAAAGGGAATCAAAGGTTCCGCTTCTTCGCTTCCAGGCTTACTTCTAATCTCACTCGTTTGTGCACTTCCAGTTCTATCTCCATTGCTTGGACCTGGCGCTGTTATTGCACAGATCGTTGGAACGCTACTTGGCGTTGAGATTGGTAAGGGAACCATCCCAGCTCAATACGCACTACCTGCGCTATTTGCAATCAACCCACAGGTTGGTTGCGACTTCATTCCAGTCGGTCTGGCACTTGGCGAAGCCGAGCCAGAGACTGTTGAAGTTGGCGTACCTGCAGTGCTATTTAGCCGTTTGGTAACAGGTCCACTTAGCGTTGTAATTGCTTACTTCGCAAGCTTCGGCCTATATTCATCAAGTAACTAAGTAACGCTCAAGAGCCGAGGTGGAATTTTCCATCTCGGCTCTTGGTTACTAAAGATTAAGTTTCAAGGCAGATATCTAATTAACAGGAGATCAAAATGGGCGAATACAAGAAGGTCATTATTGAGGCAGGAAAAGGCGGATGGGGTGGCCCATTAGAGATTCTTCCTACCGATAAGAAGAAGTACATCTACTCAGTAACTGGCGGAGGAATCCACCCAGTTGCACAAGCAATTGCAGATATGACTGGCGGAGAGCCATTCGATGGTTTCAAGTCCAGCAAGCCTTTTGATGAGATTGCAGTTGCAGTCATCGATTGCGGCGGAACTGCTCGCGTTGGCGTTTATCCAATGAAGAAAGTTTTGACTGTAGACATTCACGCAACCAGCCCTGCTGGCCCACTTGCGATGTTTATTACCAAAGACTTGTTTGTTTCTGGTGTAAAGCCGGAGAACATCAAGCCTGCGTAATGCTTGTCTATTCAACTACCGTCACCGCAGTCGGAGAGTTGGTTTCAGATTTTCGTGACCAAGGAATCCTCGTCTTCTTCGGCGAGGGCGCACCGATAGAACTTCACGAATTCTCTGTATTACATAAAGTTGAGATCAGTCAGCGCGCTCCCGAAGTTGGGGATTTGATTCGAATCAACTCGGAAGATTTCTCTGAAGAATTTCAAGTGTTGGCGGTTGGTTCGGTGGCGTCTGATAATTTATTGAATTTGGGACACCTTGATCTCAAAGCAAATGGATTAACAGAGGCCGAGCTTCCAGGCGATGTAAATGTCGAAGCGCGCCCACTACCAATGATCAAAGTTGGCGATAAGTTAGAAGTAATTGCAAAGTCCGCAAGCTAATTAGATAACGTTAAATTATCTGAACTAGTTAAATCAATTCAATACAGGTCTAGTAGAGAGCATAGGCAAACGAAGTGGCATATAGTCACAAACTTTTAGAGCATGCAAAGCAGTTGGGCCATGATGTCCGAATCGCGCTAGTTGGCGCTGGCCAAATGGGGCGTGGCTTTGGCAATCAAGTGCACCGAATGTCAGGACTATCTGTGCGTTTGGTGATCGACATCGATACCAATCGAATCATGCAGCTCTACAAAGACCTTGGCGTATCCGAAGTAATCATGAGTAATGATTACAAAGAGATCGAATTAGCGCTGAAAGATGGGAAATCCTGCGGCAGTACAACCACCGATTTTCTAAGTGATTTAGAAGCGATTGATTTCATTGTCGAATGTACTGGTGTGCCTGATATTGGCGCACAGATTACATACAAAGCACTTGAGGCTAAGAAAGATATCGCGGTATTAAACGTCGAAATGGATGTAACTATCGGACCACTGCTTCATAAAAAGGCCGTTGAGAATGATTCTATTTATGCAGTCTGCCATGGCGACGAACCAGTTGAAGCAAAAGTTTTAGTTGATTTTGCGCGCGATTTAAATTTCGAAATCGTATGCGCCGGCAAGGGCAAGAACAATCCATTCGAACCATTTAGTAATCCAGATACAGTTCGCGAGCGCGCGGATGCCAAGAAGATGAATCCAAAGATGCTCTGCTCATTTACCGATGGCACCAAGACGATGACCGAAATGGTGGCGCTTGCAAATACCACTGGCTTAGAACTTTCAAAGCGCGGCATGTATGGCCCAGCATCATCTGTTAAAACTCTGCAAGATACCTTCGCGCTTGCAAAAGATGGTGGCGTGCTAGATCGTCCAGGAGTAGTTGATTACTGCACTGGCGATGTCGCACCTGGTGTCTTCGTAATCGTCCGAACTGATTCTCCATACATTTCACATGAGATGTCATATCTATCAATGGGCCCTGGCCCTTATTTCAGTCTCTACCGCCCATATCATTTAGCTTCAGTCGAAGCTCCGATGACAGTTGCGCGCGCAGTAATTGATCGCGAATCATCACTTTATGCTGAAAGCTTGATGGCAGAAGTAGTCTGCATGACCAAGAAAGATTTAAATCCAGGAGAGAAAATCGATGGCATCGGTGGTTATACCGTGCGTGGTTATGCAGATATCGCAAAAGATGCCAAGCGCGATAATTTAGTTCCGATTGGTTTAGTTCAAGGTGCCACAATCACCAAAGCAATTAAAGCTGGCGAGCTACTTACTTACGATCACGTCGAGCTGAATGAATCCTCTTTAATCGTTCAGCTTCGTCGACAGCAAGACTCAATGGGTCTGACTTACGCTTAATTCGATTTAAGCGTCTCTCCTCCCGTTTAGCCTCACGTAGTTTTTGATTCGCTGCCTCTTCACCTGGCGTAAGCCCTAGCTCTTTAAGCAACTCTTCCTGTGCTGGCGTAAATAAACCTTGTGGTTTTCGTCTCGCTTCAAATTTCGCTTTGATCTCTTCAGCGCGCGCTGTTGGATCTTGCTTCCTTCGAAAGAGCCAGTCCAACCACATAGGTTTTAGTTTAACTAGCGCTCTGCGACAATCTGCACATGGAGCGAATTGCAGTGGTGGTGCTTGCTGCGGGCTCCGGTGCACGATTTGGAAATCCCACCAATAAGGTCTGGCTACCGCTCTCTGGTCGAAGGATCATCTCCCGATCACTTGCAAACGCGACCAAATCCTTTAAGAACTGCCGAACTGTTCTAGTTATTCATCCCGATGATGAAGCTACCGCCAAAGAGGTCTTACAACGCGAAGTTCCACAATTAAAGGTGGAGTTGGTTTATGGCGGAGCAACCAGACATGACTCCGAATATCAGGCCTTATTACATCTACGTAACGCTATCGAAAGCGGAGAGATTGATGTGGTGCTAATTCATGATGGCGCAAGACCGCTTGCTACCCCATCGCTATTTAAAGAGATCGCAGAACAGGCAAAGAGTAATGGCGGTGCGATTCCAACGATTTCAGTAAACCCCGCAGAGATGGATTTAAAGTTACAAAATGTGGTGGTACGTGTTCAGACTCCTCAAGGATTTGTTGCAAAAGAGTTGCTAAATGCATATCTATCGGCCGCTAAAGATTTATTCACCGGCACCGATACCGGTGCATGCGTTGAGCGCTACTTTCCAAGTATTAAGACGGTGGCAGTGACAGCCGACCCAACTAATGTAAAAATTACCTACCCGCAGGATCTAGTTATCGCAGAGCATGTCTTAGCAAAGAGGGGGTATCGCGATTAAGCAAGAAGAGATCAGCGCCACCTTGGAGTGCGCGCATTGCAATGCCGAAACGCTACACACCTTGGTTTATGTAGGGCGTTTACTGGCATCTACTACCTGCAATGTTTGTAAAACCAAAGTCAGTCATCAAGCAGATGATCTGCGCGTTGCATATGTAAAAGATCTTGAGCATCGCATCAAGACCAAACCCTTTAGGTTATGGCGCAGATTCTGGCGTAATCCAACTAAAACAGTGACGGAATTTCCAGGTAAAGCGCTAAAACAGCCTGGCAAGTTCTGGAGCGAATTTAAGAAGTTATTCGGTAAATAATTATTTGGCGACTTGTTGTTGCCAGTTTAAGAAGGCTTCCATCAAAGTTAGCTCTTCAACACTATTAATTCTTAAGGATTCTGGGTCAGCCTCTACTTGCGAGAGTCTGGCGCTATTGATCAATGGCAGCGCCCAAGTGCTTTCGGTGCCATCAAAATCAATTACCGATCTACGGATGATTTCAGGGCTTGAGATTCGGCGAACTTTGGTGCGATCGATCGTCTGATTAAGGAGTTGATCCTCAGTTAAAGATTTCAAAGTTTCGGTAAAAGCCATGCTAGGTCTGACGGCGTCACAGCCAAATAACCCTTCAAGCGTTCTATGAAACTGCGCGCCTCTGGTTAATGGTCTCTGTGCATCATGAACTGCGATGATCTCAAAATCTAAATCTCTGACTGCAGCTGCAAGTTCTAGTGGATCACTTGGATTACAACGTAGCTCTTGATATTCGAAATTAAGTCCGCTGGTAGCTTTTCTAACCTCAGCCAGGTTTTGAGCTGCAACATAGAGCTGATTTGGAAGACTGGTTTCGATACCAAAATTATTAGCAGCCGTTAAAGATAAACTTAATAAACTTTCGCCATCTAACTCTTCAAATGCAATCTCTGAGTTAACTGCGACGACTACCGAAAGCTTCGGCATTTTCTAAATTTAAGAAGCGAGTACTTCGTCGAGAATAGTTGCGGCTTTAACCTCATCGGTACGCTCTGCGAGCGC
>CAZYJU010000065.1:0-5997 GCA_964647945.1 uncultured Actinomycetes bacterium
CGACCGACCCAAGTTGGATCAGTGCCCACAACATCGGCTGGAGTTGGGAATTTGTAATTCTCTGGATCATCTACGAGCTTCACGCCAGCTGCATTTTCCAACACATCCTGCGCCTCTTTGCGATCTACTTCATTAGCAAAAACCGCGTGAACTGTAAGTGAGTGCGTTGTAATAACTGGCACGCGAACACAAGTAGCAGAGACCTTTAAATTAGGTAGACCAAGAATTTTTCTCGATTCATTACGCACTTTTAACTCTTCTGAGGAATAACCATCTTCCTTGAGCGAACCAGCCCAAGGCACAACATTCATCGCAAGTGGCGCCGGAAATGGTCCAAAATCCTTAATGACTGTTCGAACATCGCCAGCTTTTTCACCAAGACCTTTTCCAGCAACATCATTTAGTTGTGCAACTAAAGTATCAATTCCAGATTGACCAGCGCCTGAGGCGGCTTGATATGAAGAGACAACTAATTCTTTTAATTCATATTTCTTATGGAGCGCACCCATAGCAACAATCATTGAAAGGGTCGTGCAATTTGGATTTGAAATAATTCCCTTTGGTCGCTTAGGTACATCGTAAGGATTAACTTCAGGAACAACGAGCGGAACTTCTGGATCCATTCGAAATGCGCCAGAATTGTCGACACAGATTGCACCTCGAGCTGCGGCGATTGGCGCCCACTCTTTAGATACTTCATCTGGAACATCAAACATCGCAACATCGATGCCATCAAATGCTTCTGGTGAAAGTGCAACGACGGTTAGCTCTTCACCACGGCAGATTAATTTCTTCCCAGCACTTCTCGCAGATGCGATTAATCTAATTTCGCCCCAGACATTTTCTCTAGTTGAAAGTAGATCAAGCATCACGGTGCCAACCGCGCCGGTAGCGCCAACTACTGCAAGTGAAGGTTTCATCGGCCAGAACCGCCATAGACAACAGCTTCAATCTGGTCAGCATCTAATTCGAAGGCAGAGTGTGCTGCTTTTACAGCGCGCTCTAAATCAGCTTCGCGGCAGACAATCGAAATTCGAATCTCTGATGTCGAGATCATTTCAATATTTACACCGGCATCAGCCATTGCTGCAAAGAAGGTTGCAGTAACGCCAGGGTGTGATCGCATACCAGCGCCAATTAATGAGAGTTTGCCGATCTGATCATCGTATTGAATTGATTTGAAGCCAATTTCACCTTGTAATTTTTGAACAATGCCGGTTGCTTTAGAGCCATCTGATCTTGCCAATGTAAATGAGATATCGGTTAAACCAGTTGCAGCAGCAGAAACATTTTGCACAATCATGTCGATATTGATGTCGGCATCTGCAATCGCTTGGAAGATACGAGCAGCAACACCTGATCTATCGGGAACACCGACAATCGTAACTTTGGCCTCAGATTTATCATGTGCTATCCCTGAGATGATTGCTTGCTCCATATTTCCTCCTTCAGGTTGGTCGGCGACCACCCAAGTTCCTTCGAGATTTGAAAATGATGAACGGACATGAATTGGTAAATTGAAACGACGTGCATACTCAACACAACGAAGATGTAAAACTTTTGCACCGCATGCAGCAAGCTCTAGCATCTCTTCATAGGTAACGCTCTTTAACTTGCGCGCAGTTGGCACAATTCTTGGATCAGCGCTAAAGACGCCATCGACATCGGTATAGATTTCACAGACATCAGCATCAAGTGCTGCAGCTAGCGCAACAGCTGTTGTATCTGAACCACCGCGACCAAGAGTTGTTACATCTTTAGTATCTTGGGAAATTCCTTGAAAGCCAGCCACAATTGCAATTGCATCTTGTTTTAGCGCTTCTTGAATTCTTCCCGGTGTCACATCGATGATGCGAGCGCGGCCATGCTTGCTATCGGTAATCACGCCAGCTTGCGAACCAGTAAATGAAAGCGCTTCAAAACCTAAATTCTTAATTGCCATTGCAAGAAGTGCCATCGAAATACGTTCACCTGCAGTTAAAAGCATGTCGAGTTCGCGCCCTGCTGGAAGTGGTGAGATCTGATTGGCTAAATCGATCAATTCATCGGTGGTATCGCCCATCGCAGAGACCACGACTACGACCTGGTGGCCCGCTTTCTTGGTGGCGACGATCCGGCTGGCAACGCGTTTCATCGCCTCGGCATCAGATACCGAGGAGCCGCCGTATTTCTGAACTATTAAGCCCACGCCCGAATGGTGACAGGTTTTTTGGAGCTTTGACCCTTTATCTCAAATAATGAAACAGTCTTTGTCTCAAATAAAGAGATATTGCTAGATCTCGAGAGATCTCCGCCCTTCAAATGCTCTGCCAAGCGTAACTTCATCGGCATATTCGAGGTCGCCGCCGACCGGAAGACCCGAGGCTAAGCGGGAGATTTTGATGCCAAGTGGCTTGATGGTCCTGGCCAGATAAGTAGCTGTGGCCTCACCTTCCAAGTTTGGATCGGTAGCAATGATGATTTCGCTGATATTCGCATCTGAAAGTCGCGTCAACAATTCTCTAATTCGTAATTGCTCTGGACCAATGCCATCGATCGGACTAATTGCCCCGCCAAGTACATGGTACTTACCTTTAAATTCGCGAGTACGTTCGATTGCAATTACATCTTTGCTCTCTTCAACAACGCAGATGGTTGTGTTATCGCGCCGTGGATCACGGCAGATCTTGCACTCTTCTTCTTCAGCGACATTGAAACATTTGCTACAGAATCGAACTTTCTCTTTTACTAGTCGAAGAACATCTACTAGATGATTGATATCAACTCGTTCTGATTGCACTATATGAAAAGCAATTCGCTGCGCGCTCTTCGGTCCGATACCTGGCAATTTGCCAAGCTCATCAATGAGCTCTTGAATTATGCCTTCGTACATTATTTCTCGCTCTCGGCAATAACTTGAGCCCCAAGCTCTTTCATAATCAATTCAGTACCTTGTAACTGATTTGGATCAGCTGGATCTTCATCAATTCGCTTTGCCATATTGGCAGGTGAATATGGATCAACTGATGGATCCACAATTACTTCAATCTTGCGTCGCACACCCGTTACTTCAACAAAGGCATCAGAGAGAATAGGTTCGCTATCTGATCGCAGGAATGAATCACGAGCACCAGCATTAACAATTCCAATTGTGATTGTCTTATCGTCAACCGCAAGAATCTGTGCACTTGCCGATAAGAGCGACCAAGTTAAGCGACGCTTCTTCTTTACATTCTCAATTACATCTGGCCACATCCGGCGCAGCGATGTCACATCCATATTTCCAGATGGCACAACCGCTTTAACTTCTGCTTCTTTTGCTTTTACAGGCTCAGCAACTTTCTTCTCTGGCGCACTCTTTGCCGCCTTAACTGGTTCGCTCTTTACTGGCATTGGCTCCATGCCAGATTGGCGTTCTAGTCTTTCAATTCGCGCAACAATTCCTTGATCTGATTTATCGCTATCGGCAATCACAATTCGACTTACGATTAACTCCAAAATCAAACGTGGCGCGGTTGCTCCACGCATCTGATTTAAACCTTCCGCAACAATCGATGCAGCCCGGCTTAAGTTTCCAGCGCCAATTCTTGATGCCTGATTTCGCATCCGCTCTAGTTGATCTTCTGGATAATTACGCAAGATTGATTTCAAACTATCTTCAGCCACATCTGCAATAACCAGATCGCGAAGTCTCTCTAATAAATCTTGCGCGAAACGACGTGGATCATGTCCCGACTCAATTAAACGATCAATTGTCTGCAATAAGGCGCCCAAATCTCGTGCGGCAATTGCATCAACAGCATCATCAAGCAGCGCGCTATCGGTAAATCCCAGAAGTTGTACTGCGATCTCATATGTAACGCCATCTTTACCAGCGCCAGCCAAGAGCTGACCTAATACTGATAACGCATCACGAACGGATCCACCAGAGGCACGAACTACAAGTGGCAGAACTCCTTTTTCAACTTTGACACCTTCTTCATCACAAACTTTTTGTAAGTGATCCTGCAAAGTTCCTGGTGGAACCAAGCGGAATGGATAGTGATGGGTACGAGATCGGATTGTGGCAATTAATTTATCTGGTTCAGTTGTAGCAAAAATAAATAAAACATGTGGAGGTGGTTCTTCCACAACTTTCAATAGCGCATTTGCCGCACCTGGTCCAAGTTGGTGAGCCTCATCAATAATATAAATCTTGTACTTTGAACTTACCGGCGCAAAGAAAGCTTTATCTCTTAAATCACGAGCATCATCGACTAAACCATGAGTAGCTGCATCAAGTTCAATAACATCAATCGAACCTGGTCCATTTGCAACTAAATCCTTACAGGATTGGCATTGGCCACAAGGTTCTGGCGTTGGTCCTTTTTCACAATTAAGTGATCTCGCCATGATGCGCGCGCTAGAAGTTTTTCCGCAACCACGTGGTCCAGAAAATAAATATGCATGATGTATCCGACCTGATTGCAACGCATTAGAAAGTGGAACAGTTATATGTTCTTGGCCAATTACATCTTTAAAAATCGAAGGACGATATTTGCGATATAAAGCTAGTGACATATCGACCTCCTTTTTAAAATAAAACTTCTACAAAAGGATCCCCCGCACACCCATTAGAGCGGGCCTACCCTTGCTGCCTTCCAGCCCTGGGGGAGTTCGGCACGTTAATGCCGCACGGAGGATCTGCGGTGAATCATAGTTATCAGCACCGATACCCTTCTCCTCTGCCATTCTCGGGAGGATTCGCATAGCGGCCGAGTGCGCACGCTTGGAAAGCGTGTATAGGGAAACCTATCGAGGGTTCAAATCCCTCATCCTCCGCCAAGAAACCTAGCTTGTGGATATCTAAAACAGAGTTTTTTCAAAAATGCCACCCTCTATGAATGGCAAAAATCTCACGATTTAGATTTCTCATTAAATTGCTCATTATCGCGTTGTTTTTCAATTTGTTGCCGTTTCAGAAATCTCTAGCGGCCGTTACACCTCCTCTGACGAACTGTTACATCCGAATAGATAATCCACATATCTCAAAATACATACTGCGAACACAAGGAATTCTGGCTGTGAAGGTGAATGCCCGATCGAAATGCAATCAGCCTATGCGAGATTTAATTCTGACTGTTGAAATACATAAAACTGGATTACTCCGCGATTACCGATTAAATAGAACACGATTCAAAGTTGTTGGGCGGATTTTTGCCAATCAAGTTATCAAAAATGAGGATACTTACGTTAAATGTATTAATCAAAAACCAAGTAGTTATTACGGCGTTGCGTATGCAAGTGCCGTAATTGATGGCAAGCTGAAGAAGACTCTCAAGGTAACTTCTGCGAAAAATGTCAGGCTTGCCTGTGGAAATTGAGTTAAACTTAACTTATGGATTTTGAGAATGATGAAGAAGACTCGCTTCGAGATGAGGCCAGGGATAAGGAGTTTTTTTCTTTAATTCTAGAATTGTCCGAGAAAAATTTATCTAGGTATGAAAACCAGGCTAGAGTCCTATTAAATAAAAGGACGCTTAAAGTATCTGTTGAAGGAATTGATATTCAATACAAAATTACTCCTGTAGGTTGTTCATCTGCTACCTCTAGAAATTTAAACGGTATTTCCACAGAAAGTTGGAGCCGTATGGGTTGGCGAAAATCTTCAAAAATGAAAGCTTTGCCGATGTTCTTTGCTGGAACTGAAGCGGGCGTTCTTATGGATTTGTCGAAGTAAATAGAGCCAGATTTAAATATCTACGCCGACGTATTTGGTCTGTAGGAATTCGTGGATACCATCAAAACCACCTTCGCGACCTAAGCCGGATTGCTTGTTGCCGCCAAATGGCGCAGCAGGATCAGAGATAACTCCACGGTTGATTGCAACCATTCCAGAATCAATCGCTTCAGCAACGCGTATTGCTCGGCCAAGTTCGCCAGAATAAACATAACTAATTAATCCAAAGTCACTGTCATTGGCAAGTTTGATTGCTTCCTCATCAGTATCAAATGTGACGATTGGTGCGACCGGACCAA
>CAZYJU010000066.1:0-5995 GCA_964647945.1 uncultured Actinomycetes bacterium
GGTAGCGGAGGACGCGAACACGCCCTTGCAACTGGCTTAGCAGCAGATAGCGAAGTATCCGAATTACATGCCGCACCCGGTAATCCCGGAATTGGCGCAATTGCAAAATTACACCCACTCTCAATTTCAGATAATGAAGCGATCGGAAAATTAGCGCAGTCTTTGGCGATTGATTTGGTAGTTATTGGCCCAGAACTGCCATTAGTTAATGGTTTAGCCGATCATTTAAGAGCGCTAAATATCGCAGTGTTTGGCCCATCCAAAGCGGCGGCGCAACTAGAAGGATCTAAAGATTTTGCAAAACAGGTGATGCAGGCAGCTGGCGTACCAACTGCGCAATCACTTACCTGCCATAACAAAAATGAAATTGAAATAGCCCTAGATAAATTTGGCGCACCTTACGTAGTAAAAGATGATGGATTGGCTGCAGGCAAAGGCGTGGTGGTCACAGATGATCGAGCAGTAGCGTTGCAACATGCGCTCTCCTGTAAACGCGTGGTGATTGAAGAGTATTTAGATGGTCCTGAGATTTCACTATTTGGAATCTCTGATGGAAAAATAATTTTGCCGATGCAACCTGCACAAGATTTCAAACGTGCATATGACAATGATGAGGGTCCAAATACTGGCGGAATGGGCGCTTATTCTCCACTTCCGTGGGCACCAAAAAATATTATTGTGGAAACTTTTGAGAAAGTTTTATCACCGATGATCTCGGAGATGGCTTCTCGTGGAACTCCATTTGTAGGTTTACTTTATGCTGGACTTGCATTAACCAAAACTGGCATCAAAGTAATCGAATTTAATGCGCGCTTCGGTGATCCTGAAACTCAAGTTCTAATTCCGAGACTCAAAACTCCATTGGCACAATTACTTTACAAAGCTGCCACCGGAAATTTAAGTGATATGAAACTGGAGTGGAGCGATCAAGCTGCAGTTACAGTTGTACTAGCAGCACACGGATATCCAAGTGAAGCAAGAACCGGTGATTTGATTTCAGAGATTCCAGAATTGCCACAAACAAAGATTTTTCACGCGGGTACCAAATTAAGCGGAGAATTAGTCTCATCAGGTGGACGTGTACTTACCGTTACTGGAATGGGAGATGATTTAACCGAAGCTCAAAAAATGGCATATGCAGCAATCTCCAAAATCCAATTAAAGGGTTCGTTCTACCGCAACGATATCGCCCTAAACGCCTCAATTTCAGAGCAAATTTCAGCGCAAGGTTCAGAGTAAGGCAGCAATTAAGGGAGAATATGTCAGTGAGCGTGCTAGCAAGTAGATATGCCTCAGAGGCGATGCGCCAAATATTCTCTGCAGAGGCGAAAATTATTGCTGAGCGCGAACTCTGGTTAGCAGTTGCTAGAGCTCAGAAAAAATTGGGTCATGCGATTTCAGATGAGCAAATATCTGCTTATGAAAAGGTCAAGCATCAGGTTGATCTAAGTTCAATTGACAATCGAGAGCGAGAAACGCGCCATGATGTTAAGGCGCGAATCGAAGAATTTAATGTGCTAGCTGGCCACGAAGTAATTCACACCGGAATGACCAGCCGAGACTTAACTGAGAATATCGAAGCGCTTCAGATCCGACTTGGTTTGGAATTGGTACGTGACAAAGTAATTGCTTTGCTTGCGCGTTTGGGTGAAAAAGCAGTTCAATACAATGAACAACCAATCGCTGGTCGTTCGCATAATGTTCCTGCACAGATCACCACTTTAGGAAAGCGCTTTGCAAATAGCGCTGAAGAATTACTTTATGCATACGAAAGATTGACTTCGCTTTTAGAACGTTATCCAATGCGTGGTTTAAAGGGGCCGGTTGGAACTGCGCAAGATTCAATTGATTTGTTGGGCTCTTTCGAGAAGCATTCACATCTAGAACATGAGATTGCATCTCATTTAGGTTTTAGTAGAGTTTTAGAATCTACCGGTCAGGTATACCCACGTTCGCTGGACTATGAAGTAGTTACGACGTTGGTGCAGTTAGCGGCAGCGCCATCATCGTTAGCCACCACGATTCGATTAATGGCGGGCGCTGAATTAGTTACAGAAGGCTTTAAAAAAGGCCAAGTTGGTTCATCTGCCATGCCACATAAGATGAATACTCGCTCATGCGAACGTATCAATGGTTTAGCAGTAATTTTGCGCGGATTTAGCGCCATGATTGGCGAGCTTTCAGGGGATCAATGGAACGAGGGAGATGTCTCTTGTTCAGTGGTGCGCCGAGTTGCAATTGCAGATTCGTTCTATGCAATTGATGGGTTACTCGAAACCATGCTGACGGTATTAAAGGAATTTGGCGCATTTCCAGCGGTAATCAATGCCGAACTAGAACGATTCCTGCCGTTCCTAGCCAGCACCAAGATTTTGATGGCGGCAGTTAAAAAAGGCGTTGGTCGCGAAGCGGCACATGAAATAATCAAAGAGCACTCAACTAAAGCAGCTCTAGCAATGCGCGAAGGCGAAGTTAATCAATTGTTAGATGCACTGGCCTCTGATCCCAGAATTCCACTTGATCACGCAGAGCTACAAGCTTTAATCAAAAATCCAATCGAATTTACCGGAGCTGCGAAAGCCCAAGTTTCTCGAGTAGTTGAACGCATCGAAGCGATCACTGCACTGCATAGTGATGCTGCAAAGTATCAGCCCAGCGCAATTCGATGAGCGGCTTTGGATTAAAAGGCGCTCCAGTTGCGCAAGCTATAGAAGGTTGGAAGCATTTAAGAACTGGCAAAGTTCGCGATCTTTATACCAACGATAAGAACGAATTGCTGATTGTGGCATCTGATCGCATCAGCGCATTTGATTGGGTCTTACCAACCGAAATTCCAAATAAAGGAAAGATTCTGACCCAGATTTCGTTATTCTGGTTTGAGAAACTCTCCAATTTGGTACCTAGCCACATCATCTCTACAGATGTGCCAGCAGAAGTCAAAGATCGCGCAATAATTGCAAAACCATTGAAAATGTTTCCGATTGAGTGTGTGGCGCGCGGATACTTAACGGGATCTGGCTGGAAGGAATATCAACAAAACCAATCAGTTTGCGGTAACGAATTGCCAGCAGGTTTAAGCGATGGCTCTAAGTTACCGAATTCCATCTTTACTCCAGCCACCAAAGCTGAAATCGGTGATCATGATGTCAATATTGATTTTGAGACAGCTGCAAAGTTGGTCGGAAGCAAGAGCGCAGCAGAGCTAAAGCGTTTAACGCTTGCACTTTACGATTACGCGAAAGATTATGCAGCAACCTGCGGAATTATCCTGGTCGATACCAAATTTGAATTTGGATTAGATTCAAACGGCCAGATCACTCTGGGTGATGAAGCGCTCACGCCAGATTCTTCTCGCTTCTGGGATTTGGCCCAGAACTCATTCGATAAGCAGTTTTTACGAGATTATCTGGCTGGTGTTTGGGATAGAGAGAGCGAACCTCCTACTATTCCGCTGGAAATAGTCGAAAAAACAGCCGCGAAATACCAAGAAGCTTTTCTTAAATTAACTGGCCGTAAGTTTGAGTAAGCACCAATAGCGACCAATAGCGACCAATAGCGACCAATAGCGCAAGACGGGAGAAGAAAATGGCAAAGATCATCGTCGAGGTAATGCTCAAACCTGAGATTTTAGATCCGCAAGGCCAAGCCGTTGCTTCAGCGCTTCCACGCTTAGGTTTTAATTTCGCAAAGAGCGTTCGCCAAGGAAAACGATTTGAGATCGAAGTAGATGCCGAAGTCTCAATCGAAGAAATCAATAAAGCTGCGGAGATGTTGCTCTCTAACCCAGTGATTGAAAATTACACAGTAAGAGTTGAGAAGTAATGCGTATAGGAGTTGTTACCTTTCCAGGTTCACTAGATGATCGCGATGCGCAGCGCGCTGTAAAAGTTGTTGGCGCTGAAGCGGTTGCTTTATGGCATGGCGATGATTCAATTCATAATGTTGATGCAGTAATTCTGCCAGGTGGATTTTCTTATGGAGATTATCTTCGATGCGGTGCGATCTCTCGCTTTGCGCCAGTTATGACGACCATTATTGAAAAAGCAAAAACTGGGTTGCCAGTCTTAGGTATCTGCAATGGCTTTCAAATTCTCTGCGAATCTCATCTATTGCCAGGAGCGCTAACTAGAAATAAAAATCTGCATTTTTACTGCCATGATCAAAAATTAGAGATAGTAAATAACGAAACGGTTTGGACTAACTCATTTGAAAAAGGTCAACAGATCGTTATCCCATTGAAAAATGGCGAAGGATCATTTCAATGTGATGACCAAACCTTAAATATGCTGGAATCAGAGGGTCGGGTAGTTGCCAGATATGTTGGCGAAAATCCCAATGGTTCGCGCAATTTGATTGCAGGAATTACAAATGAAAAGGGCAATGTGGTCGGATTGATGCCACATCCAGAGCATGCAATCGAAGATTTATGTGGTCCAAGTACTGACGGACTGCCATTTTTTACCTCAGTATTAAAGGCTCTGGTGAAGTAAATGGCGCTAGATACCGTAAAAAGCGCAGCCGCGAGTCCAGATCAGAGCCAACCTTTTGCAGAGCTGGGTTTAAAGCCAGATGAATACCAGCGGATAAAAGATATTTTAAAGCGCCGTCCAACTTCTTCAGAGCTAGCAATGTATTCGGTGATGTGGTCTGAACATTGTTCTTACAAATCATCAAAGGTTCATTTGAAACAATTTGGAGAGAAAGCTCCAAAGTCTGATGCACTCTTAGTTGGCATTGGTGAAAATGCTGGCGTCGTGGATGTTGGACAAGGTTATGCAGTTACTTTCAAAATCGAATCGCATAACCACCCATCATTTATTGAACCATATCAAGGCGCAGCCACTGGCGTCGGTGGCATTGTCCGTGACATTTTAACTATGGGCGCAAGACCAATTGCAGTGATGGATCCACTTAGATTTGGTCCAGCAGATGCTAGCGATACCAAGAGAGTCTTACCTGGAGTGATTGCAGGAATTGGTGGTTACGGAAATTGCCTAGGACTACCAAATATCGGCGGTGAAATAGTTTTCGATGAAACCTATATTGGTAATCCGTTAGTAAATGCGCTCTGTGTTGGCGTAATGAAACATGATCAAATTAAATTAGCAAAAGCTTCAGGCCCAGGAAATTTAGTGGTCTTGTATGGTGCAAAGACTGGTGGCGATGGAATCGGTGGCGTATCTGTTTTAGCTTCTGAGACATTTGGAGAATCTGGTCCAGCAAAGAGACCATCGGTACAAGTAGGCGATCCATTTGCTGAGAAAGTTTTGATCGAATGTTCGCTTGAGATCTTCGCATCTGATCTAGTGGTGGGCATCCAAGATTTAGGTGGCGCTGGGCTTTCCTGTGCCACATCGGAATTGGCATCTGGGGGAACTGGGGGCATGCGAGTTGATTTGGATCTAGTACCGCTTAGAGATCCATCGCTATCGCCAGAAGAGATTCTGATGTCTGAATCTCAAGAACGTATGTGCGCGATTGTCGAGCCGAAAAACATCGATAAATTCATGGAAATCTGCCGAAAGTGGGATGTGACTGCCACCGTGATCGGTGAAGTGACTGATGGTGATCGATTGATTATCAATTGGCATGGCGAGGTAATTGTGGATGTGCCACCAAGAACTGTGGCGCATGATGGTCCGGTCTATCAACGACCATTTGCAAAACCAAAATATATTGATGAGGTTGCAAAAGAAGCTTTGGATTTACCCATGCCCGCTAACGCATCGGAACTTAAAGCAGCGTTTTTAAAACTAGTTGCTTCACCTAACATTGCTGATAAATCTTGGGTTACCAGCCAATACGATCGTTATGTGCTTGGAAATACTGTACAAGCTCAACCTGAAGATTCTGGAATGGTAAGAATCGACGAGCAAACCAATTTAGGCGTAGCAGTTTCAACAGATGCCAACGCAAATTGGTCATATCTAAATCCATATGAAGGTGTAAAACTTGCATTGCTTGAAGCTTGTCGCAATATCGCAACTGCAGGTGC
>CAZYJU010000067.1:0-5654 GCA_964647945.1 uncultured Actinomycetes bacterium
TCAGAACAGCGTTTCTGGCTCAGTAATGGATATCGGGATTACAAGTTCTGGGCCGTCATTGGCCACTTTATTAACCGCATCGCTAACCGGTATCGGGTGAAGATGCGCATCGGGTTTTGCAACATTCATTAAGTCAATTAGTTCGTGAGTTGAATGTTCGCCTGTATCTAACCAATCATTCCAACGATCACGGGGCATCATCAGTGGCATTCGATGATGAATCTTCGCAAGTTCGCCAATTGATTCTCGAGTGATGATCGATGCGCTCTCAACTAATTTTCCAGATGGCGAACGCCAGGTATTCCAAATTCCGGCAATCGACAATGGATGTCCGTCATCGCTGGTTATGTAGAAAGGTTGCTTGGTTTTATACCTACCTAATTCGGTTGCCCATTCATAATAACCATCAGCAGGAATCAAACAACGGCGAGATTTGAAAGAATCCCTAAAAGTTGGTTTTTCAAAAACTGATTCGGAGCGCGCATTTATCGCACGTGATTGGCTCGCGCGAGCTTCGGATTCATCTTTCAACCAGTGGCCGATCATGCCCCAAGATGCAATTGCTAACTCGCGTTTATTCTTTGAATCATTTCTAACAATGTAGATCTCATTGGTCGGAGCAATATTCCAACTGGCAGGTAGTGCGTTATCAGGAAATTTGCCAGTTACTGCAAACTCTTCGACTAAGTCGCGCATCTCTTGGGTCTGCGCATATCGCCCACACATAAAGCAATGATATCTAGCGAAGTTCTGCATTAATTAACTGTAAATAACCCGTATTTAACAAAATTGAGAGTAGGCAAATCACGATAGAATTTTCCATATGGTTTCTTCAAGTTCTAGCGCACAAGCGAGCAATCAAGATCTTTGGCGTGCGCCATTTCGTGGCAAGAAACCAGTCGATGTTCAAGTAACAATTCCTGGCTCAAAATCGGTTACCAATCGCGCTTTGATTCTGGCCGCTCAAGCAGAAGGAACTTCCAAACTTAGAAAACCGTTGGTATCCCGAGACTCCGAATTGATGGTGGCGGGCTTACGTGCACTTGGTATCAAAATAAACGAATTCCAAGTTGGTGAAGAATCGCAATTTGAAGTAACTGGTGGTGCGTTAAAGGGTCCTGCAAAAATTGATGTTGGAAATGCCGGAACTGTAATGCGCTTCTTACCTCCGCTTGCAGCTTTGGCTGAAGGCCCAATCTCATTCGATGGAGATCCACGTTCGCACGAAAGACCGCTAGGCCCAGTTATTAAAGCGCTCGAAGAGCTTGGAATTACCGTTGATCACGGTGGTCGCTATGCACTTCCGCTGACACTTGAGAATCAAAGTTACAAAACTGGCAGCGGCAAAATTCGCGGTGGCGAGATCAATATTGATGCCAGCGCCTCATCGCAATTTCTCTCTGCGCTACTCTTGATTGCACCAAGCACCGAACTTGGAATCACTGCAAAACATGTTGGTGGCGCACTTCCATCTATGCCTCACATTGAAATGACTGTGCAGATGTTGCGTGATTTCGGAGCCACAGTTCATGTTGATAGGGCTGCAAATACTTGGAGAGTAGAACCTGGGAAATTAAAAGCCCAAGATTTAGTTATTGAACCTGATCTATCTAATGCAGCGCCATTTATGTCGATTGCGATGGTCTGCGGTGGTTCGGTAACAATTTTAGATTGGCCAAAAGAAACCACACAACCTGGTGATCATTTACGTGAGATTTTATCCAGAATGGGTGCGACTATTGAGTTCGTAGACGATACGCAAAATCAAAAGAGTGGCTTGAAAATCACTGGTGGCAAAGAAATAAAGGGAATCGATATTGATTTACACGAAGTTGGAGAGCTAACTCCAGCAATCGCAACGCTTTGCGCTTTGGCAAACTCCCCCTCATATTTGCAGGGAATTGGTCATTTACGCCTTCATGAAACAGATCGCTTAGCAGCGCTTCGCACTGAATTAAATGCTTTAGGTTGCGAGGTAGTTGAAGAACCAACCGCGCTTCGGATCAATCCCAAACCGCTACATGCAGGCATCTTTCATACTTATGACGATCATCGTTTGGCAACAGCTGGTGCAACCATTGGGCTTGTGGTTGATGGCATTGAAGTTGAGAATATTGCAACAACTAGAAAAACCATCACTGACTTTCCTGGGCTCTGGAATAGCCTGTTAGATCAGAAGAATTAATCAGGGATCAACAGGAATTTAGAAACTAAAAATATGACCAGACGCGATTACGACGAATCAGATGTGAGGATTCGACCAAGTCGTCGCACCAAACCCAGAACTAAAGATCGCCCTTCTCACGAAGATGCAGTAAAGGCATTTGTAATTACTGTGGATCGTGGGCGAACCACTTGTGTCTTGCCTGATGGCACGCAAGTGCTTGCGATGAAAGCTCGTGAGATGGGACCAAAATCTGTAGTAGTTGGTGATTATGTTCGACTAGTTGGTGATACCAGTGGTGTCGAAGGATCGCTTGCACGTATTGTCGGAATTGAAGAGCGCAGAACTGTCTTGGTTCGCACAGTTGATGATGCCGCGCAATTCGAACGCACAATTGCTGCCAATATTGATCAACTCGTGATTGTGGTGGCTGCAGCAAGTCCAGAACCCCGACGTGGTTTGATTGATCGCTTCTTGGTAAGTGCTTTCACTGAAGATATCGAACCAATACTGGTGATAACTAAATGTGATTTGGCCTCTCCACCTGATTTCATTAAAGATTATGAATCCATTGGAGTGACTGCATTTGCAGTTAGTAAAGATGGCGATTTAAGTGAGCTACATGCAAAACTAAATGGCAAAGTCTCTGTGATGGTTGGACATTCTGGCGTTGGTAAATCAACGCTACTTAATCGCCTAACGGAAGCAGATAGATCCACTGGTGATGTAAATGATGTGACCGGTAGAGGCCGTCATACCTCATCCTCTGCATATGCAGTAGCGCTCAAAGATTTTCCAAATCAATTAGCAACTGCAAATAGTTGGCTTATCGATACTCCTGGTGTGCGAGCATTTGGACTTTCACATCTTGATACGTCAAAGATCGTGGCTGCATTTGATGACTTATTGGAAATCACAAATTCATGTATGACGAATTGCTCACATAACGAAGCTGATTGCGCATTAAATGCCTGGATGGCACCTGATGGAATTGAAATTCCTGAACGAGTTGCACGCGTAACCAGTTTACGAAGCCTGCTTGCTGCAGGGCTAGAATAAGTAAGTGGCTAATAACGCAACAGGTGGATCTAGTAATACACCTAGCAATAAATACAGCTCGGATCTTGAATTAATTCGCCGAATTGGCGACCGTGCTGCCGCCGTTTCGATGGCGCGTTTTATGGCCCAAGATCTAGTTATTGAAACTAAACCTGATTCAACTCCAGTAACCGATGCCGATAAAGCAACTGAAAAAGCGATTCGCGAAATTCTAGAAGCAGAGCGAGCTAATGATGGAATACTCGGCGAAGAATTTGGTTCAGATATCTCTGGCAAAAATAGATATTGGGTAATTGACCCAATTGATGGAACTAAATCATTCTTACGTGGATTGCCAGTTTGGTCGACTTTGATCGCACTTATTGAAGTCAGCAAAGTAGATGGCAAAGAGAACCATGAAGTTGTAGTCGGATTAGTCTCATCTCCTGCCCTTTCTAGAACTTGGTTTGCGACAAAAGGTGGCGGTGCATTTACAACTTTTGATTCCAAGCACGATGTAAATAAAGGTGCGCCACGAAAAATTAGCGTCTCTAAAGTGAATCAAATCAAAGATGCACACCTTGGATATTCAGATTTTGTTGGTTTTGCAGATCGCGCTGCTGGTTTTCAATCACTATTTAATGAAGCTTGGCGTACTCGCGCAGTCGGTGATTTTTGGTCGCATATGTTGGTCGCAGAAGGTGTAATGGATGTGGCAATTGAGCCATCACTTGCGCTTTGGGATATGGCGCCACTAGATATCGTGCTACGCGAAGCTGGCGGCACATTCTCAGATTTAGCAGGGGTAGATGGCCCATTTGGTAAGAGCGGGCTTTCAACTAATGGATTGTTAAAGAAGACGGTGGTTGAAAGATTAAATGGCTGAGGTAAACCAAACTAAATCAGCTTTAGAACCTAGAACTTTTAAAGTTACCGGGATGACTTGTAATGCCTGCGTTAATTCAGTCGAACGCTCGCTAAATTCCATGCCTGGCGTCTCTGCAACCGTTAACTTTGCGGCAGAGACTGCGCATGTTTTAGCGCCGGCAGAGATTTCAGGCAAAGAGATCGTAAAGCAGATTGAAGCTGCTGGTTATAAGGGCCAAGAAATTGGTGACAACGAAGCAATCACTCTGCATAGCAAGAAATCTGCCGTGGCATTGATTTTTGCATTGATATTTACCATTCCAGTTGCAATCTTCTCCATGTTTATGGATCTTCAAATGCGCTTTGGTAATTGGCTGGTACAACTTGCAGATGCGCTCAATTGGGAGCTACCAACCACTAGCTTTCATCAATTAGTACATGTTGCGCTGGTAATCTTAAGCGCGCCAGTAGTTTTAATTGTTGCCTACCCTATTCATCGCGCTGCTATCAGAAATTTCTTCCATCCAACAATGGATAATCTGATCTCACTTGGTTCATTAACTGCATTCTCTTGGTCGGTATATGCCGCGCTCTGGGATTTAGATTATGTGTATACCGAAGTGGCCGCATCAATTGTGACACTGGTGATTTTAGGTCGCTACCTAGAATCAAGGGCAAAGCGCAGCGCAAGTAACGCGCTATCTGAACTCCTAAAGATCTCAACTAAAGATGTGACGGTAAAACGCGGTGGTTTGCCGCTACTAATTCCAGTTGAGCAATTAGAAATTGGCGATATCTTCATCGTAAATCCCGGGCAAAGAGTGGCAACAGATGGCGTTGTGGTTTCTGGTACTTCCAGCATTGATAACTCTTTAATCACCGGAGAATCAGTTCCGGTAGAAGTGGCTCCTGGTGATCGAGTAATTGGTGCAACTGTAAATAAGAATGGTCGCTTAGAAGTACGTGCAACTAGAGTTGGTAAAGATACTGAGTTTGCCCGAATCACTGCGATGGTAATCAGCGCACAAGGCGAGAAAGCCCCAATTCAAAGGCTGGCAGATCGAATCTCTGCAGTTTTCGTACCGGCAGTCACATTGCTTTCAATCGCTACCTTTATATTCTGGCGATTTACTAATGGCGAATCTATTGCTAGATCAATCGAAATTGCAGTTGCAGTATTAGTTATTGCCTGTCCTTGTGCTTTGGGGCTTGCGACCCCAGTTGCGCTCTTAGTTGCATCTGGTCGTGGCGCGCAACGTGGCATCGTGCTTCGTAAACCATCTGCACTTGAGACTGCACGTACCGTCACGGATGTGGTGCTTGATAAGACCGGCACTTTAACTACCGGAGTGATGAAAGTTGCACATGCAACTATCGTCCCCGAAGCTGCCAGCGTACTTGGTGAGCCTTGGCAGAACTTAGCTACTGAGAAATCAATTATTGAATCTGCTGCTGCCATCGAATCACAGAATAATCATCCAATTGCCGAGGCAATTGTTAGATATGCCAAAATCGAAAAACCACTTGCAGTAACTGAATTTCAGATTACTCCTGGCGCTGGCGCTGCTGGACGAATCAAGATTGC
>CAZYJU010000068.1:0-5512 GCA_964647945.1 uncultured Actinomycetes bacterium
GAACCAAGAACCTGCCGGTTAACAGCCGGCTGCTCTGCCATTGAGCTATCAGGGATTGCAGACGGCAAACTCTAGCGCAAGGTTTCCCACGGTAAAAATCACTTTATTACCCAAATCAGATACTTCCCAGCGCCTTTTCTCGCAGTGCTCGGCGCTTGGCTTCTAGCGCCACCAATTCAGAGAAGAGCCCTTGATATTCATCCTCTGTTGGATTGATTCTTTGCAATTTTGATTTGGTATCTGCGATGGTTCTTGAAATCGCAACTTCATGTAATCTCGCAATAATAGATTCTACGTAACGCTCTGAAACTTCCCCATCAGATCGAATTGGCTCTACCGATAACTCCGTGAAGAGTGATTTCAAATCTTCATTTTCAATAGTCTCTAACTTTCCGCCAGAATCAATTGCGCCTCGAAGTGCTTGATAGGCAGGATGTGAAAAGGAGTTGGCTGGTAGTTCATTCCAATTCACCGCAAGTGACGGCATTTGCAACTTGCTCTTTAAAACTTCTCGCTCCAAAATCAAAGTTGGTTCTTTTGGATCAGGACGCCAATTTCCAACCACTGGTTCGCTCTTTTGTGCAAAGTTCTTGCCACCGATATGAGAAACAGCACTTGCAACTGGATCAATATCCATACCAAGCCAAAGTGCCAACTGCTTTACATACTCAGGACGTAACGCTTTGTTTTTGATACTTGCGACCATCGGTGCGGTGGCCGAGAGCGCATTTACACGGCCCTCTGCAGTTTGTAAATCGTGTTTCTTAAGTTCAGTGCGAATTGCAAATTCAAATAATGGAACACGGCTAGCAATTAAATCTCTTAGCGCAGCATCGCCATGAGCCTGACGCAATTCGCAAGGGTCCATGCCGTTAGGTTCGACTGCAACAAATGTCTGGGTAACAAATTTCTGATCATCGTCGTAAGCACGTAGTGCAGCTTTTTGTCCTGCAGCATCGCCATCGAAAGTAAAAATCACTTCGCCACGGAAGGCATCATCATCCATCAATAAGTTGCGAAGAATTCGAATGTGGTCATCACCAAAAGCGGTTCCGCAGGTGGCAACTGCAGTTGTGATGCCTGCTAGATGCGCGGCCATCACATCGGTATATCCCTCCACCACAACTACTTGGCGCTTGGCGGCAATCTCGCGCTTAGCTAGATCTAATCCATAGAGCACCTGGCTCTTCTTATAAATAGGAGTTTCAGAAGTATTTAAATATTTAGGACCTTGATCTGCTTCAGATAGTTTTCGGGCACCGAAGCCGACAACTTCACCAGAGATATTTCGAATCGGCCAAATCAATCGATTGCGGAACCGATCAATCATGCCTCTTTGACCTTCTTTGGAGAGACCCGCTAGGTCTAACTCTTCATTGGTAAAGCCTTGTTCGCGCAGATACTTGGTTAACTGATCCCAATCATCCGGTGCATAACCGACGCCGAAGCTTTCACAAGCGCTCTTATCGAATCCTCGTTGCATCAAAAATTCTCGGCCAACTTGGGCATCTGGATTACTATTTAATTGATTTTGATAGAAAGCTTGAGCTGCGCTATTTGCAGCGATCAATCTAGATTTCAAACCTGGTTTGTAGTCGCTCTGTTTTCCACCTTCATAGGTCAATTGATAACCGATGCGATTAGCTAGTTTTTCTACCGCTTCCACGAATGAGATATGTTCGATATCCATTATGAACTTGATGGCATCTCCACCTTTGTGACAGCCAAAGCAGTGGAAATAGCCTTTTGAAAGGGTCACATGAAATGAAGGGCTCTTCTCATCATGAAATGGGCAGAGGCCTTTCTTCTGATCTCCACCTGCTTGTTTAAGTGGAAGGTAATCGCCAACAACTTGATCAATTCGAATATGCTCGCGAACATAAGCCACATCTTCGTTTCGAATCATGCCACTCATGAAGATAACCTCATGAAGATAACCTAGCGTGAAGTGCATACGCTGCAGGATCGGTAAGGCTTGCGACTTGGTCGATTATCACTCGAAGTCTGGCATCTGCGCTGCTTGCGGTATGCCAAGCATTTAAGAAAACGGTATCCAGAACTTGCGCACCGGCAGCATCAATCATTTCAACCAACTCGTAGATTACTTTTCGCTGCTTTGCATATCGAGCCTGAGCTTCAGGTGCTTGAATCAAATAGAAGGCGGAAATCGCTTTAAGGAGCGCTACTTCCACCTGCTGTTCACGTGGAATCACCAAATCCGCATCAAATCTACGTAGATCTCCTTCACCATATTTGGCTCTAGTTGCTTTTTCGGATTCGAAAACAAATCGACCGATTAGCTGACTAGTGGAATCTTTTAGATGCGCTAAATCCCGATGCATTCCATCGAAACCTAAAGGCCAGCAGGACAATTTTTGTAAACGCTCTAACGCAGAATAAATCTCGGCAGAATCTGCCTTCAGGTAATCACGATCTAAAATCACTGAAATCTCTGCGAGATCTTCATCAATATCGGGAACGCTAAGTTGGCTTGCCACGATGGCATCTTCAAAATCATGAACTGAATAACTAACGTCGTCAGACCAATCCATTATTTGCGCTTCAAAAGTTCGCACATTCTTAGGTGCGCCTTCGCGCATCCAGTTAAATATCTCTTGATCATCTTGATAGACGCCAAATTTCTTACTATTTTCAGAGGCGCTCCACGGATACTTGGTGCAGGCATCAAGTGAAGCGCGAGTTAAGTTTAGTCCAACACTTCTGTCATCTACATAAGTCTTCGCCTCTAATCGAGTCAAGATGCGAAATGTTTGTGCGTTTCCTTCGAAGCCACCAATTTCCTTTGCAACTTCAGCCAATGCTGCTTCGCCATTATGTCCAAATGGAGGGTGGCCTAGATCGTGCGCTAAACACGCAGTATCAATTAAATCTGGATCTGCGCCGAGTGAGGCGCCAAATTCACGACCAATCTGTGCACACTCCAAGGAATGTGAAAGCCTGGTTCTTTGAAAATCATTCTCCCAAGGAACTGCAACTTGGGTCTTTGCCGCCAGCCTTCGAAGCGCAGCTGAATGAATCAATCTTGCGCGATCGCGCATAAATTCAGTTCGACCAGGTCGCTTGGCAGGTTCAATTACAAACCTCTCCATATCGCGCGCTTGGTACATGGAATTAGCCTAGCCCTACTAATCCAACTGCATTTAGCGCAGTATTTTCAAAGTTATCGCTCACATGGATACCGATCTGCTCCAAAGTTCGATACGCGATGTATGCACCACCTTCGCGCCAGAGATAATGCAGAGATGAGTTAGTTAGAGAGTATGGGCCGCTTTGCGCGGGAGAACAGGTAGCAGTCAAGCCTAAATCTTTGGCTATATATGTGGAGCGTTTGCAGTGATAGGGATCGGTAACCACAATGACATCTGAAATATTGTTCTTCTTTAGATACTCAACATATGCCTTGGTGCTATTGATGGTGTTGGTTCCTTCTGCAATTTCAATAGTGCGATTACGTGGAACGCCATTTTCAATCAGCCATTTGCGGCCGGCGCGCGCCTCAGTAAATCTATCTCCAGGTGCACCTGCTCCGACCGTAATTATCTTCTGAACTAATCCAACTTCATAAAGTCGAAGTGATTCTTTCAATCGTGCTTCGAGCGCATCACTTGGACGACCGTCATATTGCGCTGCACCCATCACCACTGCAAATTCTGCGCTGCGTTTGGTTGGATAGTGTGCATCCCACCAGACTTGACCAAAGAAAAATGCCGGGATTCCAACAATAGTTAACGTAATTAAAGTTACTACTTTGCCAATTAACTTAAACATCAACCACCGCTAAATGCATCTTCTAATTCCAGATGCACCATCTCATCAGGATCATTTAACCAACCATCTGGAAGGGTTGGTGGTCGACCGTGGCTTGTGCGACCCCGAGGTTTCTCAGCTACCTCCTGCGGATATGGTTGATTCTCGAGTTGATCAAGTAGCTCCCTAAATTCTGCAAGTGTTGAGATCATTCCGAATTGGCGACGTAACTCTTGTCTAACTCTGAATCCCTTTAGATACCAAGCCATATGTTTACGAAGATCTTTGCAACCACGATCTTCTGATTCGAAGTATTCGACAATTAATTGGCCATGGCGCCACATAACTTCTCGTACTTCAAATAAATCAGGTAGATAACGGGTTTGGCTTCCCTCAAAAGAGTTCACTAAATCCTTGAAAAGCCACGGTCTACCTAAACATCCGCGACCTACCACCACGCCATCGCAACCAGTCTCTTCGACCATTCGAACACCATCTTCGCCAGACCAAATATCGCCATTACCTAAAACTGGAACTCCAGTAGAACTTAGATGCTCCTTTAATTCTGCGATTGCTGACCAATCAGCTTTGCCTTCATACATTTGCGCTGCTGTTCGTGCATGCAAGGCCACCCAAGTAACACCCGCCTTTACTGCAGAATCTGCCGCTTCCAAAAATGTTTTATGGTCGCTATCAATTCCGATACGCATCTTTACTGTGACTGGAATGCCAAATGGCTTTGCAGTCTCGACGGCGCTTTTTACAATAGTTGCAAATAGTTGACGTTTGTAAGGAAGCGCAGCACCGCCACCCTTTCTCGTTACTTTCGGAACTGGGCAACCAAAATTCATGTCGATGTGATCAGCCAAATCCTCTTCACCAATCATCTGCACCGCTTTACGCATCACATTTGGATCAGTTCCATAAAGTTGCACTGAACGTGGCCACTCGCCTGCTCCTGGCTTCATCAATCTAAAGGTCTCTTCGCGACGTTCAATCAACGCACGAGCCGTAACCATCTCAGATACAAAAAGACCTGCACCTTGTTCGCGACAGAGTTGGCGAAATGGCGCATTGGTAATTCCCGCCATTGGTGCCAATACGACTGCTGGATCTACTTTGAAATCCCCGTCGCGAAGTGGGAGCGTTAACAACCGAGAAGTTTTGGAGCTAACCATGCCTCAACCTGATCTATTGATACACGTGTCTGTGACATGGTGTCGCGTTCGCGAATGGTCACTGCATTATCTTCCAAAGATTCAAAATCTATAGTGATGCAAAATGGTGTACCGACTTCATCTTGTCGGCGGTAACGACGACCGATTGCACCAGCATCATCGAAATCAACTGACCAATTCTTGCGAAGCGCTGCTGCCAAATCTCGCGCTTTAGGTGATAAATCCGCGTTACGCGAAAGCGGCAAGACCGCTACCTTTATCGGCGCTAAACGATGATCGAGCTTCATAACTGCCCGTTTTTCCAGCTCACCCTTGGCATTTGGCGCTTCATCTTCCGTGTAAGCATCCATTAAGAATGTAAGAGTTGCGCGATCCACACCAGCAGCCGGCTCGATTACAAATGGCGTCCAACGCTCATTCTTCTCTTGATCAAAGAAAGAGAGATCCTTGCCGCTTGCCGCAGAGTGCGCTTTCAGATCGTAATCAGTGCGATTTGCGATGCCTTCTAGCTCTCCCCATTCAGTGCCGGTAAATTCAAATTTATATTCGATATCTACAGTGCGCTT
>CAZYJU010000069.1:0-5475 GCA_964647945.1 uncultured Actinomycetes bacterium
TCGGCTCTGCCCCCATCGATTGCAGTAAGCACGTATGGCTTACCGTCAGGAGCGATGCAGTAGGTATGTTCAAAATGTGAACCCCTAGATTTATCTTGACTCACAACAGTCCACTCATCTGCCAATACTTTAGTTTTGTGGGTGCCGCGGGTGATCATCGGCTCAATCGCCAAACAAATACCTGGCACTAACTCGGGACCATTTCCGGGTTTTCCATAATTTAAAACATGCGGCTCCATGTGCATCGCAGTACCAATTCCATGTCCGCCATATTCGCGCAAGATCCCATACGCGCCTTGCGAATTCACATATTCTTCAACTGCATGACCAATATCTGAAAGTCGTGCGCCATTCTTTCCGGCTGCAATTCCGCGCCACATAGATTCTTCGCACACATCCAACATCTTCTGATCTTCTTTATCGCTTGCACCACAGATTACCGAGAAAGCTGCATCGCCATGCCAACCATCGATGATGGCTCCACAATCTACAGAGACCACATCACCATCATGGATTACGCGATCACCAGGTATGCCATGCACAATCTCATCATTGATAGATACACAGATAGTTGCTGGAAAACCGTGATAGCCCAAGAAGTTAGAAGTTCCACCACCGCGCTTGATATTTGCAGCAGCGACTGCATCAAGTGCTGATGTGGTTAGCCCTGGCTTAATGGTTTCACGGATCAATTCGAGAGTTTGACCAACCAAAAGTCCTGCTCTGCGCATGCTCTTTAATTGATCAAGAGTCTTTAACTCGATCGCCATATTACTTCTTTGATTAACCTTTACTTGACGCGAGAGAGCGCTGCGATTGCCGAATCCGTAATCTCATTTACTGGACCAGTTGCAGATATAGTGATTAATAAACCTTCATTACGATAGAAGGAGATGATTGGTTCGGTCTGTTCTGCATAAACTTCTAAACGACGCTTGATTACTTCTGCTTTGTCATCTTCACGCTGGATTAGCTTTCCTCCACAACCGTCACAGATTCCATCTACAGCAGGCTTCTCATTGACGATATGAAATGGACGCTGACACTCACTGCATGAACGACGTCCTGAAAGTCGAGTGACAATCTCATCATTGTCAACGCTTAGCTCAAGTGCAGCATGTAGCGGTGTAGCTTTCTCAGCAAGAATGGCACGTAAAACTTCTGCTTGCGCTACATTTCTTGGATAACCATCTAGCAAAAAACCATTCTCTAAATCATCTTTATTTAAGCGATCTTTCACCATGTCATTTGTAACTGAATCTGGCACCAATTCGCCTTTGTCCATGTACTTCTTCGCTTCAATTCCAAGCGGAGTATTACCTTTTAAATTGGCGCGAAATATATCTCCAGTTGAGATATGTGGAATTGCAAAGTGCGAAGAGAGGAATTGGGCCTGCGTTCCTTTTCCAGCACCTGGTGGACCTACCAGGACAAGTCTCATAAGTTGGGTATGCCTATTTGAATCCTATTTAAGGAAGCCCTCATAGCTGCGCTGCTGCAGTTGTGACTCAATCTGCTTAGCAGTATCAAGACCAACACCTACCACAATCAAAATCGCAGTTCCGCCAAATGGGAAGTTTTGAGTTGCACCAAACAAGATCAATGCACCGATTGGAATAATCGCAACTAGCGCTAGATATAGCGAGCCAGGAGCAGTAATTCTTGAAAGTACATACTGTAAGTATTCAGCGGTCGGTTTGCCGGCGCGAATACCTGGGATAAAGCCACCATACTTCTTCATATTCTCAGCAACTTCATCTGGATTGAAGGTGATTGAGACGTAGAAATAGGTAAAGAAGACAATCAATAATGCGTAGGTAGCTACGTATATTGGGTGATCACCCTGTACAAAGTTACGTGAGATCCATACCGCCCAAGCTGCTTGGCTATTGGTGAAGTTAACGACCAGTGACGGGATGTAAAGAAGTGAAGATGCAAAGATCACTGGGATCACGCCGGCTTGGTTAACTTTGATTGGAATATAAGTGCTGGTTCCGCCATAAGTTTGGCGACCGACCATGCGCTTTGCATACTGAACTGGAATGCGTCGTTGCGCCTGTTCGACGAATACAACCGCCATCACAACCAGGATTCCAACTGCAATCACGAAGAGGAATGCGAAGAGACCCTTTTGAAGTCTGATGCTCCAAAGGTTTCCTGGGAAACCTGCTGCAATTGAGGTGAAGATAAGGATTGACATACCGTTACCAACACCGCGATCAGTGATCAATTCACCAAGCCACATGATTACCGAAGTACCAGCGGTCATAATAAAAATCATGGTGACGATTCGTTGCCATGAGGTATCCGGAATGATTGGGAGCTCACAACCGCTAATCAAACGACCAGGAGTACGTGCAACTGCAACCAAGCCAGTTGATTGCAAAACTGCAAGACCGATAGTCAGATAACGAGTGTATTGAGTTAACTTTGCAGTGCCTGACTGACCTTCGTTCTTTAGCGCTTCAAAACGTGGAATTACCACAGTAAGAAGTTGCACGATGATCGAGCTGGTGATGTAAGGCATGATGCCAAGTGCGAAGACTGATAGCTGCAAAAGTGCGCCACCAGAGAAGAGGTTAATCAGACCAAATAGTCCACCAGATTCAACTTGGTTTAAGCATTGCTGAACATTTGAATAAGAGACGCCAGGAGTTGGAACCACAGAACCAAAGCGAAATAGCGCCATGATTGCAAGGGTAAAGAAGATCTTCTTTCGAAGGTCTGGGGTCTTAAAGGCCTTACCAAATGCTGAGAGCATTAGATCTTCTCCTACTCGCTCTTACTGATATGAACTATCTGAAATCAATTACAGGGTTTTGGTTGATCCACCTGCAGCAGCGATCTTCTCAGCAGCTGATGCTGAGAATGCATGTGCAGTGACATTAACCTTAACGCTGATTTCGCCATTTCCGAGGACTTTAACTGGATAGCTATCACGCACTGCTCCAGCTTTAATCAAATCTGCAACTGAGATATCTCCACCCTTTGGAAATAGCTCGTTGATTGTCGAGACATTGACTGCCTGATATTCAACACGCGCGGGATTCTTAAATCCACGAAGCTTTGGAAGGCGCATAACTAAAGGAAGCTGTCCACCTTCAAAACCAATACGAACTGTGTTACGTGCGCGAGTACCTTTACCGCCACGACCTGCAGTCTTTCCCTTTGATGCTTCACCGCGACCTTTACGGGTCTTAGCTTTCTTTGCACCAGGTGCTGGACGTAAGTGATGTAATTTCAGAACCATTATTCAACCTCCTCGACTTTGATCAAGTGGCGAACAGCATGAACCATGCCACGGATCTCTGGACGATCTTCTTTTACGACAACATCGTTGATGCGCTTTAAGCCAAGTGATCGCAAAGTATCGCGAAGCTCTGGCTTATTGCCGACCTTGGAACGAATTTGAGTTACCTTCAAACGTGGCATTACGCACCTGCCTTCTCTGTTGCCTTAACTGTTGGCTCTGCAGCCGCGCGAATAATCGCAGCAGGAGCAACATCTTCAAGCGGACGATTACGACGTGATGCGATTGTGGTTGGTGATTCCAATTGCTTCAAAGCTACAACTGTTGCATGCACCATGTTGATCGCATTGTTTGATCCAAGTGACTTAGTTAGTACGTCAGTGATTCCAGCGCAATCCAAAACGGCGCGAACTGGTCCACCTGCAATAACTCCGGTACCTGGTGATGCCGGACGAAGTAGTACTACTCCAGCTGCCTTCTCACCTTGTACTGGGTGTGGAATGGTTCCTTGGATTCTTGGAACTTTGAAGAATGACTTCTTCGCCTCTTCGACAGCCTTTGAAATCGCTTGCGGAACTTCCTTGCTCTTTCCGTAACCGATACCAACTAGACCGTTTCCATCTCCAACTACTACAAGAGCTGTGAATGCAAAGCGACGTCCACCCTTTACAACTTTAGATACGCGGTTAATGAAAACCACGCGCTCGATGTATGGGCTCTTCTCACGAGGTGCATCTTCGCGACGATCGCGTCCGCGACCACCACGCTTACCACGAGTATCTTCTTTACCCGCTTCAGTTGTTGTATCGACTGTATTAATAGCCATTAGAAGACCAACCCATTCTCTCGTGCGCTATCTGCAAGTGCTGCAATTCGACCGTGATATTTATTTCCACCGCGATCAAAGACGACATCGGTAACGCCTGCTTCCTTGCCACGCTTTGCAATTAGCGCGCCAACTTCGCGAGACTTTCCGGTCTTATCTGCAGATGACTTGCGAAGCGCATCTTCCATGGTTGATGCATAAGCAAGTGTCTTGCCTTGTGAATCATCAACGATCTGTACGAACAAGTGGCGTGCAGAGCGTGATACAACTAAACGTGGACGGCTAGCAGTACCAGCGATCTTCTTACGAAGACGGAAGTGACGGCGAGCGCGTGCATTTGTTGCA
The DNA here is from genome assembly GCA_964647945.1 of uncultured Actinomycetes bacterium. Classification (GTDB taxonomy): domain Bacteria; phylum Actinomycetota; class Actinomycetes; order Nanopelagicales; family Nanopelagicaceae; genus ZLKRG08. The sequence continues at coordinate 4,422 of CAZYJU010000069.1, forward strand.
GAGCCCTTACGTACCTTTACGGAGATAGCCATTACTTCTTACCTGCCTTTCCAGCCTTGCGACGAACTGGTTCGCCGAGAAGACGTAGGCCCTTACCCTTATATGGATCTGCCTTACGTAACTTCTTGATCTTTGCAGCGGTCTCTCCGACTAACTGCTTATCGATACCAGTGATTGTTAATTCGGTCTGTGAAGGAGATTTGAAAGTAATTCCTTCAGGAGCCTTGAAAAGAATTGGATGTGAGTAGCCAAGCTGGAACTCAAGATCCTTGCCCTTTTCAGCTACACGATAACCAACACCAACGATGTTGATCTGTAGCGAATAACCATTGGTAACACCTTCGATTGCATTTGCAATCAAAGTGCGTGATAAACCGTGGAGTGAACGTGAAAGACGCTCATCGTTTGGGCGGACAACTGTTAGTACGTCGCCCTCCTTAGAAACTTTGATTGGCTCTGTGATTGCAACAGAAAGTGAACCCTTTGGTCCCTTAACTGCGACATCTTGGCCATTGATTGTGATTTCAACGCCCGATGGGACGGTGATTGGTTTACGACCGATACGTGACATGTGCGATCACCATACGAAGGCGAGAACTTCTCCGCCTACGCCCTGCTTGTTGGCTTGCTTATCAGTAAGCAATCCAGATGAAGTTGAGATGATTGCGATACCCAAACCACCGAGCACCTTTGGAAGTGAGGTGGACTTTGCGTAAACGCGAAGACCTGGCTTAGAAACACGGCGTAGACCTGCGATAGAACGTTCGCGATTTGGGCCGAACTTCAAATCAAGCACGAGGGTCTTACCGACTCCGCCTTTTCCATTTGCAGAATTATCTTCAACGCGGAAACCTGCGATGTAACCCTCACGCTGAAGGATCTCAGCGATTCGAGCCTTTACCGATGATGACGGCATGGAAACCGAATCATGGTACGCAGCATTAGCGTTGCGCAGACGTGCAAGCATGTCTGCGATTGGATCTGTCATTGTCATTGTTTTTTATTCTTTCTCGGAGCAGTTTCCCTAAGGAGTTTCCTTAAGGACTTACTTCGT
>CAZYJU010000070.1:0-5352 GCA_964647945.1 uncultured Actinomycetes bacterium
CCCATTGGACCGATCTTCAAAGCATGGTTATGGAATTTACGGATTTCAAATGAAGTACCAAGTCTTTGCTTAGCATCCTCACGGATCTCCATCCAGAATCGCTCACCAACTTTGTAGGAGATTGCTTGGCCTGGCCAACCCAAATAACGCTCAATCTCGCTCTTTGCAAAATCAGGTGCCATCATCGCGTTATTAACTAGCAATTCAAAGCCAGATTGGGCGTTCCAAACTTTTCCATTTGGATCCTTAAATCCGCAGTGCATTCCAATATCAACCACAACACGAGCAGCACGTAGCGCTTGTCCAGATAGATAGCCAAGTTCTAAAGAAGGCTCATCAAATGCGCCTAATTCATCCATAAATCTTTCAGCATAAAGCGCCCAACCTTCACCGTAACCGCTTATCCATGCACCGCTTCTTTGGAATCTAGATAGGCGATCTTTTTCTAGAGCTGCAGTTGCAAATTGGAGATGATGGCCCGGAACTGCTTCGTGATACCAAGTGGATGCAATATGCCAGAAATTAAATCTGGTGTGGCCAAGTGTTGGATACCAAGTAGTACCTGGTCTAGATAGATCCTCAGATGGCGGAATGTAATAAGGAGCTGCAGCTGCGCCTTCTGGTGCGATTCTGGAATCGCAGAATGCGATACGTGGATCAATATCAAAGTATTTTCCATTTAGCTCTTTTACTGCCGCTTCAGTAAATTCGCGTAGTTTTTTGACTAGATTCTCTTCGCCATCAATTCGATGTAGTTCAGCGTTTTCACAGTGTTCTGCAACTTCCTTGAGGGGTTTACCTTGTAAACCTAATTTTGCTGCAGCTTTGTACATACGATCATTAATGCGAGCCAGATCTTCTAGCCCCCACTCGTAAGTCTTCTTCAAATCTAACTCAGCGCCAGTGAAGAATCGCGCCCATGGTTTGTAACGCTCTTCGCCGACTGCATCCTCCTCTGCAGATCGTGGCGCATGCACATTTCGCATCCACTCGCTCATCTGTCCCGAAGCGCTAGCTGCATTTTTAGCAGCAGAATGTAGTTCGGGATATTTATTAAATGGATCCAACTTCTGGGCCATCTTCTCCCAGCCGCCTTCAGCGTATGTTTTAAGTTGGTCTGCCACCACAATTACTTGGCGGCGTGCAGTTTTCTTGCCGAGCGCATCCATCTCTTGCAGAGTGCTCTTCCAGCCATCGAGCGCTTTACCAACTTGATTTAAACGCGCAGCGATATTAGAGATTGCCTTATCACCTTCAGTTGGCATGATGCTAAAGATCTGGCGAATATTTGAGGCAGGATTGGCGATCGGAGAATAGGTAATGAAGCCCTCTTTGGTGTCATGGATCTTCAATCTAGATTCCAGACGCTCAATTAATACTGCTTTGGAGACCTGATCAACCTCATCAGTTGGATTTAGCGCTTTTGCTTGCTTCACGACCTCGCGAGAGTAATTGGCTTCCTTATCGGCCTCTTCAATTGTGAAGGTATCTAATTGGTCATCAAAGCCTGGGATACCGAGTTCGGTGCAGGTCATTGGCGACATGCGTGCGCTGGTTTCGACGTAGGTGTCAGCTAATTCAAATAGCGGTGAACGATGTGTGGTCATTTAGCTCTCTCTAGTTTTTCTAGTTTCTCTTTCTAATTTCCGGGACTTACAGTAGACATGTTGAAGTCGTTGATGATTAATGGTGGTGCATACATACTGCTGATGTCACCAGCCCATTCGCGAGGCTGTGTCCATTCGCTGGCACCAGCATGTGCGATTCTAGAGAGCGCATTAACTGGTGAATCATTCCAACGGAAGTTATTGGTGGCACCTTGCACTTCACCGTTCTTTACATGGTAAACCCCATCACGGGTCAAGCCGGTTAGTAATAATGAATTAGGGTCGACCATACGGATATACCAAAATGTGGTTAGCAAGAGACCATTTTCAACTTTTGCAATCAAATCATTAAGTGATCCAGCGCCACCTTCTACATCCATGATGTAGTTGTAACCCATAGGGGTGAATGGTAGAGAGGTTAGTTTTGCAGTTGCTCTAGTTTGAACTAGGGATTGCAGAACTCCATCTTTTAGCCAATCAACACGAGCAGTCTGTTGCCCATTGTCGAAGACTGATCCAAATGGGCTAGAGACCGGATTGATTAAGAATGGAACTGTTGGAAGCAATGCGTGCCTTGGATCGCTAAATAGATTTAATTTAACATTTGAAAGACGCTCACCAATTCTGGTTGCCCCAGCTTTACCGCCATCTTTCTTCGAAAAGACGCTCTGGCCTTCAAATGCATCGCGCGCAGCGGATACCCAGATCATATATGTGTATAGATCTGCAACTGATCCTGAAGGCAGCAGAGTTTGATATTTGCCAGCTGGCAGATCAATCTTTCGCGCTTGCCATTCAAGCCTTTGGCGAATAGATGCATCCATATCTTTAACTGAGATATTGGTGAAATCGTGGGTCTCTTTGCCCTCCCAAGTAGATCTACTACGTTCGTGGGATTTTGCAGTCATCTCTACGCGACCAACTGGCGCATCATGTCTTAGTCGAAGCCCACCTTTGGAGCCCAACCAATAACTCTCATGCGTATGTTCGGCATATCCAAAATGTTCTATTTTTTCAGCTGCCGACCTCTTTAACATTTCACCAAGTTCTGGTGCAAAAACTTTGAAAACTTCAGGTCCAGTTGGAACATGGTCAGCGCTCCAATTACCAAGAGTCAGATCTTTGGCAAGCGGTGCGTAATCTTCAGCAGCGCCAGCTGCTTTCGCAGTGGCCGTTGCTTCAGCAAGCAGCTCATCAATCTCTGATTCGTTTACATTGGTACGAGAAACGCCACCAGCTGCCATCGAACCATTGGTAGATATAAATGCAAGCACGGTGACTTTTCGCTCTTGAATTACACCATTGGTAGTCAAAGTATTGTTCGCCCAACGCAAATTAGCTTGGGTCTTATCTTGCACAATTACGATGCAATCATCGGTCGTGGCACGCGCAAGAATCTTTTCAATTAAATCTGGAGCTGAAATCATTTGCCTGCCTCCGCAACCGTATTGAGAATATTTATCTTGTCGAAGATTGCAGCAGGGCATCCATGACTTACTGCTGCAATCTGGCCAGGTTGAGCTTTACCGCAATTGAATGCGCCACCAAGTACATAAGTTGATGGGCCACCAACAACTTTCATTGCGCCCCAGAAGTCAGTGGTAGTCGCTTGATATGCCACATCCTTTAATTGACCAACAACTTTGCCATTCTTGATGCGGTGAAATTGTTGTCCAGTAAATTGGAAGTTGTATCGCTGCATATCAATCGACCAAGAACGATCTCCCAAAATGTAAATTCCATCGTCAATAGATGCGATCATCTCATCTAAATTAGGACCGCTTGGATTTGGTTGCAGCGAAACATTCGGCATACGTTGAATTGGAACGTGAGCTGGTGAATCAGCAAAGGCGCAACCATTGCTGCGATCTCTGCCAACCCTGGCAGCGATTCTGCGATCTAATTGATAGCCAACTAAACGGCCATCTTTGACGATATCCCAGCTCTGCGCTGCGACACCTTCATCATCCCAACCAACCGTGCTTAATCCATGTTCGGTGTTTCGATCGCCAGTTACATTCATTAGCTCGGAGCCATATTTCAAAGTGCCTAGCTTGTCTGGAGTGGCAAATGAAGTGCCAGCGTAATTAGCTTCGTATCCGATGGCACGATCTAGTTCGGTGGCATGCCCAATTGATTCGTGGATCGTCAGCCAGAGATTAGATGGGTGAATTAGTAGGTCATATCTTCCAGGTTCAACAGATGGCGCTTTGACTTTCTCTGCCAATAATTCAGGTAGTCGATCAATCTCAGCATCCCAATTCCAAATCGAATTGCCCATCCACTCCCATCCGTAACCAGCCGGTTGTGCAAGGGTTCGCATTGATTCGAAGCCATGCTCACCAATCGAGATCGCTTCTAATTGAGTCTGAATTCGTACGCGCTGTTGTGAGGTACTTGTTCCGTAACTATCTGCATAGAACTTCTGTTCTTTTACATACATAGTATGTGCGCTGGTGTGATTTACAGATTTTGAATTTAGTAATTTAGAACTAAGCGCTGCCAATCTCTCGATTTTTTCGGAATCTGAAACTGCAAAGGGATCAATTTGGTAGCTAGAGACCCAGACTCCATTTGGATAAGCAGGCTCTGGAGTTAACGAAACTTCTTCGGTGGAAAGTGGTTTAGCAGTCTTCGCCATTGATACTGCGATCTCCGCTAATTTCTTTGCGCGATCTGTACTTACATCGGGGGATGAGGCAAAACCCCATGCGCCATTTACGATCACGCGCACGCCGATACCAAAGTTGGTCTGGTTCTCTTGGGATTCTAATTTGGCATCGCGAAGCGAGAGATTGCCGGTGCGGGTGCGCTCAATTCGAACATCTACATGCGATGCCCCAAGTGATTTACCAGTTCCGATTGCAGCATCCGCAACTGCATTTAGTGGAAGCGCTAAAAAGTCGGCATCAATATTGGCATTATTCTTACTATTTACACTATTCACATTGGCACTTTATCTGTAGTGCTAAATAAGCGCTAGTGTGAGATTAATAGCACTAGCTGGAAATTAGTAGTGAAAGTTAGAGAATTAACTGCGGTTGCCGCGAAGTCGTTCTCTGCGCTCTGCTTGAACCCGTGGATCTGGAACCGGTACCGCATCGATTAATCGACGGGTGTATTCCTTCTCAGGATTCTTCAAAATCTTATCGCGATCGCCCTCTTCAACTAAGAATCCATCCTGCATAACTGCAACTCGGTGCGACAGGATGTCGACCACTGCTAAGTCATGTGAGATAAAGAGACAAGCAAACTTTAACTTTGATTGAAGATCTTGGAATAGCTCTAAGAATCGCGCTTGCACTGAAACATCGAGCGCAGAGGTTGGTTCGTCTGCAATCAATAAATCTGGTGTCAATGCAAGTGCACGAGCGATACCTACACGTTGGCGCTGTCCACCTGATAGTTCGTGTGGGAAGCGATTTCGATAGCTGCGAGGCAACTCAACAGACTCAAGAAGATCCTCAACGCGCTTGTTTAGCGCTTCACCCTCAGCCTCTTTAGCTAAGAAAATTGGCTCTCCAATTGATTCACCGATTGGAAGTCGAGGATTTAGTGATGATGCTGGATCTTGAAAGACGATGCCGGTGTGCTTACGGATCGCTTTTAGATCTTTAAGGGTCGCATTAGAGATATCGTTTCCGACAATTTCAATCCGCCCTGATTTGATTGGAAGTAATCCAATTGCAGCGCGACCGACTGTGGTCTTTCCAGAACCTGATTCTCCAACTAAACCAACGATTTC
>CAZYJU010000071.1:0-5270 GCA_964647945.1 uncultured Actinomycetes bacterium
ACCTTTGTCGTAAAGCCTGCTGAATTAACTCCATCAACTGCAATTCATTTATTTAAATTAATTGATGAGGCAGGTGTTCCTGCAGGTGTTGCCAATTTAGTTTTGGGAAGAGGCTCAATAATTGGCGATGCGTTAACTAGCGACCCAAGAGTTGACCTAGTTTCTTTTACTGGATCTTTAGCAGTGGGTCAGCGCATCATGACAATGGCCGCCAAGACCATCAAGAAAGTGGCGCTAGAACTAGGTGGCAAGAATCCAAATATCATCTTCGCTGATGCAGATTTAGCGGCCGCAATTGATAATGCGGTCACAGCTGGCTTCTTACACTCTGGCCAAGTTTGCTCTGCCGGAACCAGGTTGATCGTCGAGAGATCTATCCATGATCAAGTAGTAACTGAATTGGTACGTCGAGCTAAGTTAGTCAAAGTTGGCGGCCCTGATAATTTGGAAACCGAGACTGGACCACTAATTAGTGCTGGGCATCTGAAAAAGGTCCAAGAGTATGTAGAAAATGCAGTTAAAGAAGGTGCAAAGCTTTTGGTTGGTGGCAAAGCGCTTACCGATGGTGAATATTCAAAAGGTAATTACTTCCCGCCAACCGTCTTAGATGACTGCCATACCAAGATGAGTTGTGTACAAGATGAATCTTTTGGTCCAATAATTACTGTAGAAACATTTGAAAATGAGGCAGAGGCAATTGCGCTTGGAAATGACACGATCTACGGATTAAGTGGCGCAGTCTGGAGCTCAGATCGCGCAAAGGCAGAGCGCGTGGCAAAAGCGTTACGCCATGGCACCGTCTGGGTAAATGATTATGGACCTTACAAACCACAGGCTGAGTGGGGCGGATTTAAGTCATCAGGCGTTGGACGCGAATTAGGCGAGCATGGATTGCAGGAATTCCTTGAAAGTAAGCACATTTGGACCAACAATAAGCCATCTAAGTCAGGTTGGTTCAAAGAAAACTAACCGCTACGGAGGTTGGTTTGACTTCAATGATCTCGGTTCGAAATGTTTGGAAAGTTTTCGGACCTAATGCAGAAAAATTAATCGGAACTCCGGATGCCAATTTAAGCCGTACCGAACTACGAAATAAGACCGGCAATACCATCGCAGTTCGCGATGTCTCCTTTGAAGTCGCCAAAGGTGAAGTTTTCGTTGTGATGGGATTATCTGGTTCTGGTAAATCAACCTTAGTTCGTTGTATGACTCGCTTGATCGAACCAACTAGAGGCGAATTGATTTTTGACGGTGAAGATATCCTCAAAGTAGATGCCAATCGTTTACGGGAATTGCGTCGTACCAAGTTTTCGATGGTCTTTCAGCACTTTGGTTTGTTACCGCATCGAAAAGTCGTGGATAACATCGCATATTCGCTTGAAATTAATGGGGTCTCTAAAGCAGATCGCCATAAGCGCGCCCATGAAGTAATCGAATTAGTTGGTCTGCAAGGTTATTCTGAAGCATATCCAGAGCAGTTATCTGGCGGAATGCAACAACGCGTTGGACTTGCTCGCGCACTTGCCGTTGATCCGCAAATTATGTTTTTAGACGAACCATTTAGCGCATTGGATCCACTGATTCGCCGAGATATGCAGAATGAAGTAATTCGTTTACACCACGAACTTGGCAAGACCATGGTCTTCATCACTCATGATCTACAGGAAGCCGCAAAAGTAGGAGACCGCATCGCAATTATGCGAGATGGTGCGCTAATCCAAGTTGGTACGCCCGAGGAATTGGTGGCAAATCCAAAAGATGAATATGTGGCTAATTTCGTCCGCGATATCGCTAAGTCTCATGTACTTACTTTGAAGTATTTAGCTCGGCCAATTCGCGCTGATGAGAGCGCAGCAAACGTTGAATTACCTTCAACTACCATCATCCGCGAAGCTACGCCGAAGATCATGGAGGCGCATCACCCAATTCATGTGACCGAAAACGGCAAATCAATCGGTGTGGTCTCTGCAGAGGATGTTTTGGGATTGATTGCAGGCGTCAATTAATGCTCGCTAAATTGCAGCAGAGAAAAGGTTATGCCTTACTGACCTTGATAGCGCTCTGGTTTCTGCTTGCCAAAATCTTTCAGGGTCGCGATACCTTGGAGATTTCAGTTGCCGATAACACCCCAGTAACTAGCGCTTTTGAAGAGGCAGCAAATTCCATTCGAGGCAATCGCACTAAGAGCGCAATTTTTATTTACTTCTTCAATCCAATCAGATTATTAATAAATGGTTTTGTTGAGAGTATTCGAGTTCTAATCTCAGTCCCGGTAAATGGAGCTGCCGCTCCGTATATCGGTTGGTTTGGTGTGATCGCGATAGTTGCTTTTATTGTTTATGCAACTAGCAGATTGCGAATTGCGCTACTGGCTGTAGCGCTCTTACTTGGTTGCGGTGCGCTAGGTATGTGGCAATTCACCATGGATACCATCGCGATGACTATCGCGGCAGTGTTGCTCTCATTGTTATTTGGTATCCCGCTTGGAATATGGGCGGGGTTATCAGATCGAGTGCTAAAAGCACTGACACCATTTCTAGATCTTGCTCAGATCTTGCCAACTCTGGTCTATTTAGCGCCGCTTGCGCTCTTCTTCATGATTGGAGTTGCTGCAGCCACAGTGGCGACCATGATTTACAGCATCCCAATCACAATTCGTATTACCTCTCATGCAATTAGATCGCTCAATTTCTCACCAGTTGAAGCATCTATTTCCATGGGCGCAACTGATAAACAGACCTTAGGCAAAGTACAACTTCCGATGGCAAAGCAGATGATTGTGCTTGGCATCAATCAAACCGTAATGGCTGCGCTCTCATTTGTGGTGATTGCAGCTTTAATTGCAGCCCCGGGACTAGGTAAGCCGGTGATTGAGGCTTTGACTATCCGTAATACTGGTCGAGGTTTTGTGGCGGGATTAGCCGTTGTTTTCGTGGCAATTATGTTGGATCGCGCAACTAGCGCGGCTGCAAAGAAACAGCAATCTTTCATTCCACCGACTGAAAAGCAGTTAAAAGCGCGTCGAGTAAAGATCGCAGTCTCTGGTCTATTTGCAGTTATCGCAGCCATTGCATCTAATTTTGTGAGCGCTCTGGCTACCTTCCCAGCCAGCTTCAATATTGCAAAGCCAGTTGAGGATGTGACCAATCGATTCACTGAATTTCTCACAACAGATTTTTATTTTCTGACGGTGGGATTTAAGGACTTCATCTCACTGTGGGTCCTTAATCCGATTGAGAACGTACTGGCACAAGCTCCTTGGTATTTAACAATTTCAATGATTGTCTTGATTGCTTTGATTCTAGGCGGGATCCGAGTTGCAATTCTTTCATTTGCACTTTTAATGTTGATTGTTTTCTCTGGAATTTGGTTCGATGCGATGATTACGTTGACTCAAACCATAGTGGCCACAATTTTGACGATGGTCGTTGGTATCGCGTTAGGAATTTGGGTTGGTCGAAGTAATCGTGCCGATACTCTCTTGCGACCATTTTTAGATGCTGGCCAGACCCTTCCTGCATTCGTTTATCTAGTGCCAATGCTTGGTCTTTTTGGACCAACTAGATTCACGGCGATTGCCACCGGCATTATTTATTCGATTCCGGTAGTAGTAAAAATCGTCGGCGAAGGAATTAGAGCAGTTCCAGCTTCAATTGTGGAGGCGGCAACTGCGGCAGGATCAAATGTCCGTCAGATCATCACAAAAGTTCAATTGCCCGCATCTAAAAAAGCGTTACTGCTTGCAACTAATCAAGGGATGATTTTCGTACTAGCGGTAATCGTGATCGGTGGTTTCGTCGGTTCTGGTGGCCTTGGATATCTAGTAATCCTGGGCGGCTCGAAACCTGAATTACAAGGAAAAGGATTGGTAGCCGGCCTGGTAATTCTTCTTTTGGGCGTGATTATCGACCGCATTGCGCAAGCTGCTGCTCGCCGCGCATAGAAAAAACCCCACTTCACCCTTCCATGACGCTGAGGTAACGCTTAGGCTTTCACCACACTTTAATTATCCAAGGAGGGATAATGAGATTAAAGCATGGCCGTAAATTAGCCGTCGTATCTTCAATCTTCGCATTCTCCCTTGTGCTATCCGCATGTGGTTCAAGTAGCAATAAAGCATCAGGTGATTGTGGTTCATGGACAATCGCAATGCATGCTTGGAATGGCTACACCGCATCAGCACAAGTAGTTGCCGAAGTTGCTAAGAAGGAACTTGGTTGCACCATCAACCAAACTACTCTTGAAGAGGCAGGCGTTACCTATGATGCAATGGAAGCTGGAACAGTCGATGTAATTGTTGAAGACTGGGGCGGCGGACGTTGGCAAGAGTGGGTAGATCGCGGAGCAATCGTTGAGGTTGGTCCAAATGGCAACGTCGGACTAATTGGAATGTATGTCGCACCATGGATGGTAGAAAAATATCCAGACATCACTGATTCTAAGAATTTGAATAAGTATGCAGATCTATTCAAGACCGCAGATTCTGGCGGTAAAGGCGCTTGGTATGAGGGCCCACCGGGTTACACAACCATTGGCGAGAAATTGATCTCTGCAAATAAGTTGAACTTCAAGGCAATCTCTACTGGCTCTGAAGCAGCTCTAATCGAAGTATTAACAAAAGCCGAAGAGAATAAGACTCCAGCGATTGCCTACTTCTATGAGCCTCAGACCTTCTTCGTGAAGATGCCAGGGCTTTCGAAATCACGCGTTAACTTCCCTGCAAATGATTGGGCAGATGCCGCAAAGGCGTCAGGTCTAACTGACTATCCAGAGACTGTACTTATGAAGCTTGCTTCTAAGAAGTTAATGGATTCAGGTTCACCATTTGCTACATTGTTAACTAATTGGCAATGGACCAATGACGATCAAAACTCAGTTGCTGCAGACATCGAATCTGGAATGACTCCAGAAGAGGCGGCAAATAAGTGGATCGAAGCAAATCAAGATAAGGTCAAAGCCTGGCTAGGTAACTAATTAGGTAACCAAAAATAGTTAAAAGAACCGCCCGTCTGACTAGAATCAGGCGGGCGGTTTTACATTGAAATGGAGCAAATCTTGAAGACATACGATTACATCATCGTAGGTGGTGGTTCCGCAGGTTGTGTGCTTGCAAATCGTTTGAGCGCTGATCCAAGTAAAGAGGTTTTGGTGCTTGAAGCTGGTCGCCGCGATTACAAGTGGGATGTCTTCATACACATGCCAGCCGGTTTGGCATTTCCAATTGGTAGCAAGTTCTACGACTGGATGTACGAATCTGAACCAGAACCATT
>CAZYJU010000072.1:0-5238 GCA_964647945.1 uncultured Actinomycetes bacterium
TGGTCTTTATTTCACCACTAGACGCTTAAATGCCCTATTTATGAAATAAGTTCAATACTGTACGGATTCCGTACGCTAGAGAATCTAGCGGGTGAGTGTTGTAACGAATTGAATAGAATAAATAGAGAGATCCGAATTTACTTAGCAGAATTTGTTTATGAAGCGCGCCCGAGAGGATTCGAACCTCTAACCTTTTGATCCGTAGTCAAATGCTCTATCCGTTGAGCTACGGGCGCTGGTTTTAAGCCTTGCGAATCCTACTAAAGAATCAAACTCCACCCAAACCGAGCAATTCTTCGCGCGAAACCGCCTTTAACCTTGGTTTTCCTAATGGTTCGCCCGCTGAGACTTCTGCATTATTGATCTTCTCCCAAATTGGTTGCGTTACCACCTTTGCATGCAAAATCTGATTAATATCAAATTCAGGTTTTGGACTTTGTTCAAGTTTTGATACCAATAGTTTCATTACGTCAGCTGCATCAGATTTGTTGGTACCAATCACGCCTGATGGCCCTCGTTTAGCCCAACCGACAACGTATAAATTCTCTGTGACATAACCATTGTTGTTCGCGACTTTTCCAGATTCAATTGGGATATCTGCCTGGGTGTCTATTTGATAACCAATTGCTGAGACCACCAAACTGCAATCAATTACTCTCTCCCCGGCAGGAGTTTTAAAGGTAACGCTCTCTACCTTAGTAGAACCATTAATAGCTAGCGGTACATGTTCAAAAAGAAACTCCATTGTGCGATCATGGTTTCTCTTAGGCTGCTCAGCTATTGCTAACATCGCATCTAAATTGCTTTTTACATGTTTTTCAGGTTCGGGGCCTACTCGATCAATAGCAGCTTGAATATCAGTTTTGTTAATGACCACATTCGTATGTTGCAAATCTGGTAGCTCTCTTAATTCTGGCGCAGTAAATGCTGCAAATTCTGGAGAGCGCCTTGCGCAGATATAGACCTTTCTGATTTTTGAATCTTTAAATGAATCAAGTGCATGGTTAGCAGTGTCGGTAGGTTCTAGTTCACTTGGATCGACAGCAAGTAAGCGTGCAACATCCATTGCGACATTTCCAGCTCCAATCACTATCGCAGTGTCACCCGAAAAATCTGGTTTTAAATCGGCAAAATCTGGATGACCGTTGTACCAAGGTACGAACTGCGCGGAAGAGAGAGAATTATCAAGCGATTCACCAGGGATACCCAATTTTCTTCCTTCGGAGGTACCTGAAGCCAGAATGACTGCGTCATAGCGATCTTTTAAAGTTTGCAGCGAAATATCGCGACCAACTTCTACGTTTCCGTAAAGCGATACATTTCCCGAAGTCGCTACTTTCTCAAATACTTTAGAGACTGACTTAATTTTTGGATGATCTGGAGCAACACCACTTCTTACCAATCCCCAAGGTGTTGGTAACTTCTCTAGCAAATCAATCTTAAATTGAAGCTCATCGCTCTCAAGATTTTGTAAAGCCATTGCTGCAAAATAGCCTGAAGGACCAGCACCGATTATGGCTATTGAATACTTTGGCATCTACAACTCCCGTAATTGAAGATTAATAATACTGGTTTGCGATTTGCTCGCGCTTGGCTTTGTATTTATCTGATGCTGAGGCAATTAAATGTTCAAACCTATTATTTGATTTGATTAGATCTCTAAGCTCAGCTGAATCGGTCGTTTCACTAAAAACTGGGTCGATATCTGTGGTCAACTTATGGTTATTCTGTCTTACGATCAATCTATAGCCTATTGCTAAATAACGTAACGCCATAAAGAGGGCTATGCGAAGTCCTTTATTCTTATCGTTATTGTTGCTTTCTGACAATCTAATTAACTTATTTGCGATCTCTTCACCACCAATTGGAACTGGGAGATCTTTACATTTCTCCGAAAGAGAATTTCTTAGCGCTGGATCTTGTAATTTTGCTACTGTGCTAGTGATGTCACCCAAATTTGCTTGATCAGCTCTTAACGCATAACCAAAATCTGCGCACCACTTGGCTCTGGCTTCTTGATCATCCATTCCTCTGATATTTGAGATAAATACTGTAGGTAAGCCTGCAGCAAGTAATTCGTGGACACCGTTATATCCAGTCGCACAAATTCCAGCATCAAATGCCGCCAAAACTTTGGCTAGCGGAAAATATCTGATCACTCGATAATCTAAATTAGCCGGCGCAAGTGGTTTTCCATTTTTATCAATTGGCTCCTTCGTTAACACCACCTGTAAATCAGGCCAAGCCAACAAGCCTGTTAGCGCTGCTCTCATTTTTTCATTTGCATCATCAGCGCCAGTTCCCAGCTGCACAAGTACTGTCGGGCGATTTGGGTCTAAGCCCAATATTTTTCGAGCCGCTGCTCGATCTAGCGCTTCATTTGATTGGTAAAGAGAGACTGGAGCTGTACGAATTGCATCTTCTCGTTTTGAAGTTGGTCCATGATCGTATGCAAAGGCATAGTCACCTGGTTCGATAATCAGATCCATCGCACGAGATTGAAGTGGTAGCGCAAAGCGATGTGGTTTTTTCTGCCACAACCCTCTTCTAATCCAAACCAATTTAACTTGTGGCCGTGCAATTCTTGCTGCGATCACCCCTGCATATGGCACCACACCATCAAAGGTGAGAATCCTTGCATTCGTCTCGTCAATTAAAGCCACTAATCGATCTCTTAGATATAAATCCCACTTGGACTTACTCATCCAACGACGATCTTTTCCCGGGATGTATTCACATGAGATATCGAAAGCTTCAGGAATCTCAGCAACACCACCAGCCATCGAGACGATCACCGGATTTGCTCGACCCTTTAAGGCTTTGGCAATCGCGCTGGCGCGCGCCAAGTGGCCCATACCAACACCATTACTTGTTGCCAGAATTATGGAAGGCTTATCGCTCATTTGGCTATTTTCCGTTTTACTAATTTCAAGATTTTCATTATGAATAGAAGTAATTGTTTTGGAGAGTTGACCTTTTTGCCTTCACGTTTAAGGAATCTAGTAAAACGCGCAATAGTCGAATTCTTTCCATCATAAATCTGTTGGAAGCGTTCATGAGTCATCCAATGAACACCAAACTGATCTGCGATATTTGAATATAAGTCGCCCTTAGTGCGTTTAGCTCGAGCTAGAGCAGAGGTTAATAGCGCAAAAGCTCTACGGTCTTGATTGTTTGCCAGGCCAATTAATCCCAATTCTGAACTCTTCAAATAGTCGCTTAGGTCCTTGAGATTCATATTGCCATCTGCCTCAGCAAAAATATGAATTGGGGTAGAAGATAAAGTGAAAAACTCCAAAATGTCTTCAATGCGCAAATTAGAGTCTGCATCAATATGTGCAAATCGATACTGAGAATCACCTTTTAGCCAATTGTAAATCTCTCGTAATTGTAAATACTGATCACTTACTGGGCTATAGCGAAGTCGCAAATCGTTCCAATTGCCAAGTAAAACTAGATCTGCCTGCGTGCCACTTGCCTCAAGTAACTCCTTCTTCAAATTTATTATTTGGGCAAGATTGCTATTTCTAACATCAAGAATCACTTCGTAATTTGCGACTAAATACTTACTTTCGCTCTCTGATCTGATGCTTTTTAGCTCTGGGATTAATTGTGAAAGAAGCGGATTGTTATGCCTACTGAGTTCCTCTTTGTTCTCTTCTATCGTGCTATAGCCCAAATGCCATGAATGAGCTTGGCGATCAATTACTGTGCGAAATCCTTGTTGCTGGATTCTCCAGCCCAATTCAGTATCTTCTCCAGTAATTAAATCGGAGTTGTAACCACCAAGCTCGTTCCATCTCTTACTAGTAATTGTGAAAGTTGCACCAACAAAATTACGAAAACCTTCAAAGCCAGGATTCTTTAAATCATTAGTTCTATCGGCACGAGCTTCCCAAAGTTCTTTACCCCAATTCTCATCGTGTAGCTCCATGAAGCCATCTTGATCAAGGGCACGTTTTAATTCGGTGGGCGAGTAATTCCAACTCTTCACAAATCGCTTCCAGCCAAGCACTACATAATCATCCGAATCATGATGCCATTTCATGTGATGAGCTAAATGATCAGGATCAAAAACCATGTCGGCATCAACAAACCAGAAAATATTCTCCTTTAACTTGCTGGCCACGCTATTTATAGCCCTGGTTTTGCCCCAGCTCTCCCCCTTGTTTTCATAGCGAAGCAACTTGGTATTAACCGGCTTAATCTTGGGTAAACGAAGTGGCGGCTGACTGCCATCATCTACGACATAAACATTGATTAACTTGGCTGGGTAGCTCTGCGCTGCGATAGAAGCGAGCGTTAAATCTAATTTCTCTTGTCCACCTCGACAAGCAATCACAACCGCGACCGATAACTTAGGTTTCCGAACAATCTCTAAGTCGTCAGGCCTTTCAAAGCGATAAATAGTTTGGGTCATTTACTTGTTCCAAAGATCGGGTCTGCCCAGATGCCAACTCGTTGTTCGTTTGCGTTATTTAAATACTTTGAGTAATTGGTTATGTAAGTATGAAAGGTAAAGCTCCGTCTATAAATATATCCGGCCCCAAAAGTACGCCAGATCTTGCCACCCTTTTCAAGAACTCTACTAAGTAAGTATCTATCGACTGCGGTTGTTCCTGTACCGAACCAACCTACCGATTCTGCAATCTCGCGCTTGACTAAAATCGTTCCGCCGCAAACCCAATCACTCCAAAGTTCGACAGCTTGAGTACCGTTAGGCGCAAATCTACGAACTGTGATGGAAAGTGGTTCCAAATAAACATAATTCATGGCCCTGCCAACAACTTCAGCATTGGTATCGAGAGCTGCATCTAGGAGATCTCTTAGATGCTCCGGGCCATAAAAGTCATCGTCATCAATCTTTGAAATATAGTCTCCGGAACTCCTTTTACAGAGCTCGGATAATATTTCTCCAAGCGTCGCCGATTTGGAAAAATTAACAGTCATCACCTTAATTTTTCTAGCACTTAGTTTTTTAATCAGTGATTTATGTCTTGCATTTAAAACAATATCGTGCAGACCTAGGATCACCTCAAATGATTTTAAAGTTTGAGAGTTTAGCTGTCCCAAAATATTCTCAAGGTCTAGCGGACGAAGCGTTGCGATAACCACACTAACCTTTGGATATTGCTTTACTTTGGCTCGTCGCTCAATTCGAATTTTAGAAATCTCTGTGAGTTCCTGGCGAAATGAAGTATTTCTCGTCATATTCGACATGGATTGCACACTCACGGG
>CAZYJU010000073.1:0-5109 GCA_964647945.1 uncultured Actinomycetes bacterium
CTTGACGCCCTCGTTGTTGCTAATACTGGAATCTATAGCTCCATTTTGTAACCCAAGCCGCGTACGGTCTGAATCAAAGTTGGGTTAGCTGGATCAGTCTCAATCTTCGCCCGTAACCGTTTGATATGTACATCAAGAGTCTTGGTATCTCCCACATAATCACTTCCCCATACCCGATCGATGAGTTGCATACGTGTGAGCACGCGACCGGCATTACGCATCAAGAACTCCAGTAATTCAAATTCTTTCAACGGTAGAGAGACTGGTATGCCATTGACGGCAACTTGGTGACGATCAATGTCCATTCGGATTGAACCAACCGTCATGACTCCTGGTTCGTTATCAACTCCCTCACCAGAGTTGCGACGCAGGACAGCGCGAATACGAGCCACAAGTTCGCGAGATGAATAAGGCTTTGTCACATAGTCATCAGCACCAATTTCAAGACCCACGACTTTATCTACCTCTGAATCCTTTGCGGTTAACATGATGATGGGAACTCGCGACTTGGCACGAATCTGGCGACAAACTTCGGTGCCCGAAATTTCAGGAATCATGAGATCCAGAAGCACGAGATCGATTCCACCCTGGTCAAATTTGCGAAGTGCTTCAGTGCCAGTAGCTGCAGTTGTGACTTGAAAGCCTTCTTTTCCAAGCAAGAACTCCAGGGCTTCTGAGAAGGAGGCTTCATCTTCAACAATCAGTACGCGAGTCATACATTCGTCCCCTCAGAATCGTGGGAAATCGGCAGAATCAAGGTAAACGTACTTCCAACTCCTACTTTGCTCCAGACTTGAACGTCTCCACCGTGATTTAAGGCCACGTGTTTCACAATCGATAATCCCAATCCAGTGCCACCAGTCTCTCGTGAGCGAGCTGGATCAACGCGATAGAAGCGCTCAAAGATTCGACCGAGATCTTCTTCCGCAATTCCAATTCCCTGATCCGTTACTGCAATTTCTATCAGCTCACCTTTGCGCTTTGTGATAACTGAAACTTTCGTATCTTCTGGACTGTAATTAACCGCATTCTCAATCAAGTTATGAACTGCAGCAATAAGTTGGTCACGATCACCGATGACCGTGGCATCAACAAGTTCTCCCACCTCAACATAAATTCCTCGAGATTCTGAGGAAATCTGTGCTTGGCTAACCGCTTCACGGACAATTTCACTGACTTCAACCGGGAATGCTTTTGTTAGTGGATCACTACTTTGTAGTCTTGAGAGATCAATAATCTCCTGAACCAAATCAGTTAAACGCTTTGCTTCATTCTGCATCCGTGAGGCAAAACGCACAACTTCATCTGGTTGATCTTTTGCTCCAAGAATTGCCTCACTCAAGAGTCCGAGTGCGCCGATTGGAGTTTTGAGTTCGTGTGAAACGTTGGCAACAAAGTCACGTCTAACCGCATCAATACGCCGTGCTTCACTCTCATCTGACACTAAAACTAGAACCATTCCCTCGTCGTTAAGTGGAGTGATAGAAACCTTTATTTCTCGCTTTCCCTCACCAATAGGACCGCGCGCAATCTCCATAGAGCCACGATATGTTTCATTGGTACGACGGACAACGCGAATAAGTGCAGCTAGTTCCTCACTTGATAGTCGATTTTCTCTCAATAATCCAAAGCTTGAAATTCCTTGAGATTGAAAAAGAATCACATCGCCGGGAAGAATTATCATTGAATCTGCTTCAAGTGAAGTCAAAACTGTTCGCAGGATTTCAGGAAGTTCATAAGAATTGTCGGAATCGCTCGCATCCTTGCGGAACTTCATAGCCCAATGGTACGAAAACTAGAGAACGGAGTCACATTGAGGTGTAAAAGCGATGCTTTACCTATTGTTCACTTTGGCGTCAGACCAAGTTAACCAAGAACGTTTGCAATAGATACTTCCTTAAGTACCTTTATCCCATGACTTGGTTACGTAGCGCCTTTCAAGATGAATTAGATGGAGTCACACAGACCCTCGTAGATTTATCTGCGCTGGTTTCTGATGCGATTTCAAAGGCTACCCATGCGCTTCTTACCGCGGATCTCAAGTTAGCAGAAGAGGTGATTGCTGCAGATGATCGCGTTGACCAGATTCAACATGATCTTGATGCTCGAATAATTGACATTATCGCTCGCCAGCAACCGGTTGCTTCAGATCTCCGAGCGTTGATAACTGCACTTCGCATGAGCGCTGATTTGGAGCGTATGGGAGACATGGCACACCACGTCGCAAAAATCACCCGACTACGTCATCCCAGCGCAGCAGTACCTTCAGAACTTCTTCTCACGATCGAAGAGATGGGTAAAGTCGCAAAACTCATCGCTGATAAAGCTGGTCTCGTCATCAATTCACGTGATGTTGATAAGGCACTCGAAGTTGAAAAAGATGACGACGAAATGGATCGTCTCCATCGCAAGCTGTTCACAACACTGCTAGATAGCTCATGGAGCCATGGAACAGAGACCGCGATTGATATAACTTTAATCGGCCGTTATTACGAGCGCTTTGCCGATCATGCTGTCTCAGTAGCGCGACGGGTTTACTTCTTGGTTACTGGAAAGTTCTCAAGCTAACTTTTTTCTATTTCTTTCCTTGATTCGCTACTGCTTCTATTGCAGCTTTTGCCGCTTCTGGGTCTAGATACTCGCCGCGTTTTACGATGGGTTCAAAATCGTCATCAAAATTAAAAAGTAATGGAATGCCTGTGGGGATATTGACTTCAGCAATTTCTTCATCAGAGATGCAGGCAATATGTTTAACAATGGCACGAATGGAATTTCCATGTGCCGCTACAAGGACGGTTTTACCCTCTTTCAAATCCTGTGAAATATCACCCAACAAGTAAGGCAGCATGCGATGTACAACATCTTTGAGGCACTCTGTCTTGGGCATTTCTGCGCCTAAATCCTTATACCGTGAATCATGCGCTTGCGAGTATTGATCGTTGTCTTCAATCGGTGGTGGTGGAACATCAAATGAACGACGCCAAAGTTTGAATTGGTCTTCGCCATAAGTTTCTAGAGTTTGCTTCTTATCTTTTCCTTGCAGAGCTCCGTAGTGACGTTCATTGAGTCGCCAAGTTCTTTTAACCGGAATCCAATGCCGATCACATTCATCGAGCGCAATCTGCGCAGTATGAATAGCTCGGCGAAGCAGTGAAGTGTGAAGAACATCTGGCAATAAACCATGCTCTTGAAGTAATTGACCACCACGTCGAGCTTCCTTCTCGCCCGTGTCGGAGAGACGAACATCGACCCATCCCGTGAAAAGATTTTTCGCATTCCATTCACTCTCACCGTGGCGAAGGAGGATGAGAGATCCGAGGGTGGAGCTACGCGATGCCATGGCGACATTTTGGCAGTTGATAGGCAATTCCTGAAATTTCCCCTAAAGTCGCCCCCGACTCACATAAATTCTGATTGGCGTAAACAGGAGCAAAGTCATGGCATTTACACCGAAGGATGCGGTCCTTTTCGATCTCTATACATCTCTAGCGGAACGCCTTGCCGCTGCTGCTCGTTCTGCAGTCGAATTAGTGGCTGCGCCTGTCGAAACTCGCCGCGAACTTGCTAAGCGCATTGGCAATATCGAATCTGAGGCAGACGAATTGCTTGGCAAGATTGTGCGCCGCATCGATGACATGTTCGTTACGCCTTATGACCGTGGAGATCTACAGGATTTAGCTAATTCACTTGATGATTCCATGGATGCAATCGAAGAAGCGACAGATGTAGCAGTACTCCATCGAATTGAAGATTTTCCAACATTGGCGACTGATTTGGTCGATACGGTGAGAAAGTGCGCTGAATTAACTGCATCTTCGATGCCTCGTCTTAAAAACTTAAAAGACCTCGACCACTACTACGCTGAAGTAGATCGACTCGAAGATGAGGGCGATCGCATTCATCGCCGAATTACTGCACAACTTTATGATGGCAGCGTCGATGCTATGACGATTCTCCGCGTTACCGGAACTATTGATCAGTTTGAGGAATCTCTCGACCATATGGCTAAAGTCGCACGGGTAATACGCACTATTTCGCTCAAGGAGTCCTAAGAGTGGGCGACGCCTATCTTCTCGTCTCATTCATTATTGTTGTAGCGCTCATTTTCGATTACACCAATGGATTTCATGATGCCGCGAATGCAATTGCCACCTCAGTAGAAACAAAGGCACTTCGACCTAAACAAGCACTTGCACTTGCCGCTATTGGAAATTTAGTAGGTGCGTTCATCAGTGAAGGTGTTGCTAAAACCGTGGGCAGTGGAATTATTGATGTAACACCTTCTGTTAGCGGTCTCTATGTGGTTCTTGGTGGTGTCTTTGGTGCCATTGCCTGGAACATGATCACGTGGTGGTTTGGTATTCCATCGTCATCATCGCATGCGCTTATAGGTGGCTTGGTTGGCGCAGCGCTCGCCTCATCAGAAATTGTGCACTGGGATGGAGTGATTAAGAAAGTTGCAATTCCGATGGTGATTTCACCGCTCGTTGGTTTCACCTTGGCATTCGGACTAACTGCACTCCTGCAATATCTCTTCCGTAACGCTAAACGGAGCACCGTAAGTAAATACTTTAGAGGAGCCCAAATCTGCTCTGCGACGGCGATGTCAGTCGGCCATGGTCTACAAGACGCTCAGAAAACTATGGGAGTAATGACTTTGGCGCTCGTCGTTGGTGGATTTCATTCTGGGGACTCCATCCCCACATGGGTCAAGATCTCTGCCGCCTTAGCAATCGCAGCTGGAACCTATGCGGGTGGTTGGCGAATCATGAAAACACTCGGCAAGCGAATGGTTCACATTGATCAACTCCGCGGTGTTGCATCGGAGACTGTTGCTTCCAGCATTCTCTTTGTTCTTGCAATCAACTTTAAAGCACCAATCTCTACTACTCACACCATCACTTCTGCGATTATCGGTTCTGGCGCAACGCGTGGAAAGAAAGCGGTGAGCTGGCCAGTAGTTGGAAAGATTTTGACTGCATGGATTATCACTGTTCCGATGTCAGCATTATGCGCAGCTCTTATGGTCTTTGCCACCAAAATTGTGGGTCTGCACTAAATCAGATGTTCAAATGCGGCGAGATTCGCTAACGATTCTCCGCGTGAAAC
>CAZYJU010000074.1:0-5038 GCA_964647945.1 uncultured Actinomycetes bacterium
ATTCCGGCGAGGGTTAAATAACCGTAATCGACGAAAGTTAGATTCTTAACTCTCTGCCGCTACACGAAGGCGAGAGGTTTTAAAATGGCTGAAGTAACAATCAATGGCGTAGTCC
Organism: uncultured Actinomycetes bacterium; assembly: GCA_964647945.1. Classification (GTDB taxonomy): domain Bacteria; phylum Actinomycetota; class Actinomycetes; order Nanopelagicales; family Nanopelagicaceae; genus ZLKRG08. The sequence continues at coordinate 116 of CAZYJU010000074.1, forward strand.
GCACCGAATTCGGCAAGGGCGCATCACGTCGTGCACGTCGCGATGGCATGGTGCCTGCAGTTATCTACGGACATGGTGAGAAGCCAAGACACGTAGTCCTTCCAGCTCGCGAATTGGGAAATGCGCTAAAGACCTCAAACGTCTTGCTTGATATCGTGCTTGATGGACAGACCGAACTTACTCTTCCAAAAGCAGTAGTTCGCGATCCACTAAAGAGCACTCTTGAGCACGTTGATCTACTTCTAGTTCGTCGTGGTGAGAAAGTTGTGGTTTCAGTACCGGTTCACACATATGGCAAATACGATGCCGATGGAATTTTGGAACACGTTCATACAACAATCGAAATCGAAGTTGAAGCTACAAATATTCCAGCAGAGTTGAAGCTAAGTCTTGAAGGTATGAAGGCTGGAGAATCAAAGCATGCTGATGAAGTAGAACTTCCAGAGGGTGCAAAGTTAGCTAGCGATCCAAAGATGGTTGTAGCTCACCTATCAATTCGCTCGGCGCAAGTTGAAGAGCCAGTTGCAGCAGCTCCTGCTGAAGGCGCGGCAGCTCCTGCTGAAGGCGCAGCTTCAGAAGCTCCTAAAGCTTAGGTCAGTTGTTAATCCATGGTTTGGCTAGTCGTTGGATTAGGAAACCCTGGGGCTGAATATAAGAACACCCGTCACAACATCGGCCACATGGTCGTTGATGAATTGGCGCGCGAACATTCGCTAACTTGGTCGTCTCATAAAGCAAGAGCAGATGTAGCGGCATTCAAACTAGGTGTTGGAATAGATGCCCCTGGCATCGTCCTTGCTAAGTCTCATAGCTATATGAATGAATCAGGCGGGCCAATCAAAGCGCTCTGTAACTTCTACAAAGTTGAAGTTGAAAATTTAATCGTGATTCATGATGAATTAGATATTCCATTTAATACGATTAGAATCAAACGAGGCGGCGGGGATAACGGCCACAATGGATTGAAGAGCACTACAAGCGCTCTAGGTGCTGACTATTTTCGAATTCGAATGGGAATTGGAAGACCTATCGGACAGCAAGATCCAGCTGATTTTGTATTAAAGGTTTTTGCATCTGCTGAGAAGAGCGACCTGCCGTTATTTGTGTCGAAAGGCGCTGATGCGGTGGTTGATTTGATTAAGAATGGATTACAAGCTGCTCAAGGAGCGCATAACCAGTAATCAGCCGGTAATCAACCAGTATTTCGCAGTCCGAGTGCAACTCCATTAATTGTAAGTAGTAAGGCTCTCCGTAACATCGGATCTGCGCTCTCTCCGGATTCGCGCACACGTTGTAGCAAGTTGACTTGCAATATGTGCAGTGGAGCCAAATATTGATCGCGAATTTGTAGAGTTCGTGCAAGCAAAGGTTGGTCTCCAAGTAGATCTTGATTTCCGCGTAGATAATTTATCTCTCGGCTGGTTAATTCAAATTCGGCTTTGATTTCATCAAAGAAATGCTGCAACTCATCTGGCACCAGCGCTTTGACATATCGCTCAGCCATTTCTAAATCTGTTTTGGCCATGGTCATTTCAACATTAGAGATAAATGTTTTAAAGAAATGCCATTCATTAAGCATTTGATTAAGTACATCCATCTCGCCAGCTTCACGAGCTGCCTTTAATCCACTGCCGACTCCATACCAACCTGGAACAATCTGTCGGCTTTGGGTCCAACCAAATACCCAAGGAATTGCGCGCAGTGATTCCAACCCTGCATTAGCGCTCTGGCGTCTTGATGGCCTAGAACCTAAGAACATATCGCCAAGTTGCTCGACTGGTGTCGATGCATAGAAATATGCAGGTAGATCTGGATGATCAATCAATGTTCTGTATCTAGAGAATGCATTTTCAGAGATTAAATCCATGCAACTATTCCATTTGGTTAAGAATTCTTGAGGCTGTCTTGGGCCACGATTTAACACAGTTGCTTCAAGTGCCGCAGCCAAAGTAAGTTCCACATTCTCTTTAGCTAACATAGGAATCGAATACTTATCGCTGATTACTTCACCTTGTTCGGTCATCTTGATTTGGCCATCTAATGAACCCCAAGGAAGCGCGATTAAAGCATCATACGTTGGGCCGCCGCCTCTACCGACTGAACCACCACGACCATGGAAGAGCCTTAGCTTTACGCCGTATCTGATCGCCACATCTCTTAACCGTCTTTGAGCCTGATGAATCTCCCACTGACTTGTAGCGATTCCAGCATCTTTATTTGAGTCAGAGTAACCAAGCATTACCTCTTGAATATCTCCACGAAGTTTTACCAGTTGGCGGTAAGTTGGATTTGATAGTAATTGTTCGAGAATTTTATCTGCAGATCTCAACTCGGCAACGGTTTCAAGTAAGGGGGCGAATCCGATTTTTGCGATTCCGCTATTGATTTCTACCAGCCCAGCCTCTTTTGCAAGTACTGCCGCCGCAATTAAATCTTCTGGATGTTTCGTCATAGAGACTATGTAAGTCTCAATGACTTCAGGGCCAAATTGTTCAATCAAATCGGAGATAGCTTTAAAAGTATCTAGAACTTTAGCGCTCTGTTCATCTAATTGTTTTGGTGCACGAAGATCATGGCGCCCTAATTCCTCTGTGAGTATCACAAATCTCTCTTCAGGTTTTAGCTGCAAATATTCTTTATTAATTCCGAAATTTGCGAGAGCGGCATGGTGCGCTTGTGAGTGCTCTCTGACATCCATCGTGGCGTGAATCAAACCAAATGTGGAGACAGTTCGGATCACTCTTTCAAGCTGACCCTTTGCAATCAATTCACCATGATTTTCAATCAGAGATTCACGCATAATATTTAAGTCATCTAAGAGTTCTTGAGTATTTGCATAATCTCGGCCAGGTACATGTGCAGCGCCGGCTGCATGTCGCTTTCTGGTCAATTCGAGCCTATGCACAATGGCTGTAGTTTTTAATCGATAAGGCTCGCGGGCATTTAATCTGCGATATCTGCTTTCAAATTCTGGGATATTTGCTAAATCACGCTCTACTGATTCTTCAAGTTCTTTTGAAACTTTGATAATTCTGGTTGAAACTGAGAGCGATTGACGCAGTTCAGAGATTGCTTCTGAGATGACTCGAATCGCATGTCCAACCTGCACCACTACAGTCTCACGAGTCACATCTGGTGTGACGTTTGGATTTCCATCGCGATCACCACCGATCCATGTACCAAAACTAAGTGGCTTATCGGTCGGACTGATCTGAACTCCGAGACGTTCTACCTCTAGAGCGAATTCTTCTAACACTTCAGGAACCGTGAATCTAAAGAGGTCATCTAGGTAATAAAGTGCATTCACAGCTTCATCAATAACCAATGGACGTTCAACTCTTAGTTCGTCTGTCTGCCAAAGCAAATCAATAGCTTCAGAAAGTCTGGCATCTCGGACTCTAGAACTTGGCATCTCCAGTAAATCTGAAATCTGAGCCAATTTGCTTAAGACAGATCTTCTGGATGCTTCAGTTGGATGCGCGGTGAAAACTGGACGCACCGAAAAATCTGATAACCAAATTTTTAAATCTTCGATTTTTATCTCTTGGCCTGCACTCTTAGCTGCCAAAATCTTATTTACTGCTTGCGCAATCCACGATCCACTTGTTTCGCGTTCTTTAGCCAATACGCGCGATCTATGTACTTGTTCTGCCACATTGGCTAAATGAAAATAGGTACTAAACGCGCGAACCAATTGCACGGCTTGATCTACATCAACTTTTTTGAGCTCGCTCTCGCCCTGGCCACTTCTGACCGCAGCTCGAACTTTCTCGACAAGATCAAATAATGATTGTCCTTCTTGTCGAATTAAAGATTTGCCGAGTAATTCACCAAGCGCGCGAACATCGCCACGTAGAGATGCATCATCTTGCATCTGCAATTGACGAAGTTGGCTCTCTGCACTCACTGGCAAATCATCGCAGGAACTCAATAGAATATGCACCGTAATTGAAAAGCCCCACCCCTTTCGGGAATGGGGCTAATAGCCGTTTTTCTCAAGATTTGAACAAGTCTGCAATAGAAAACGATATAAACGTATAAACGCAAGATGAAGAGGGAGGTCGAGATGCGAGGGCTGCTGCCGTTTACAACGGTACAAATTGATGAGGCGATAGATTCAAAATCAGATCTAGTGACCTCGCCCAGCTCATTTGCATTTCTAATTGCAAAAATTGCAATGAATCAACCACTCCTAGTAATTACTGCATCTTCCAATTCAGCCTCTGATTTAGCAAAAGAGATAAGGGAATTTCATAGTGATACGCTCGAATTTCCAGCCTGGGAGACCTTGCCACACGAAAGATTGAGTCCAAGTAGTGACACCGTTGCTAGAAGAATTAGTACTTTGCATGCATTGAAAGATCTGCAACGTAATTGGGTTGTAGTGGCACCTATTCGTGCAGCGATCCATAAATTCAATCGTCAAGTAGTCGAGATTGAACCTATCACCTTACAAATGGGTGCTGAATTTGAACTAACCGCGCTTCAAAGAATGTTAGTGGAATTTGCGTATGTCAGAACAGATATGGTGGAGAAGCGTGGTCAATTTGCAGTTCGAGGCGGCATTGTCGATCTCTTTCCGCCAGACCAGGAGCATCCAATCAGAATTGATTTCTTTGGTGATGAAATTGAAGATTTAAGCTTCTTTGCTATCTCTGATCAAAGAACTATTTCTAAAGTTTCAGATTCGATAAGAATTTTGCCGTGCCGTGAATTACTACTAAATGAGGCAATACAAGAAAGAGCAGCAGAGCTATCCAAGGACTTTGAAAGTGAAATCTTAGGAAAAATTGCTGAGGGTATGCAGCCAGAAGGCATGGAATCTTTAATCCCAATTCTTATCGAAGATCTTCAATTAATTAGTGAAGCAATGCCCAATAGCTTCAAAACAATCTTTATAGAGAAAGAGCGGCTGATTGCCCG
>CAZYJU010000075.1:0-4960 GCA_964647945.1 uncultured Actinomycetes bacterium
TGCTCATCTAAAGTGCGTTCAGAGAGTCGTCGCATGAGGGCATTTACAAATGATGCTTTGCCCTCTCCTAATTCCAATCTAGCCAAATCAACTGTTGTTGATACGGCTGCATGGTTTGGTATCCGAGTATCAAATAATTGGTAAGCCCCTATGCGTATGACATCTACTATTCCAGAATCCACCTCTGACCACGGAATATTACTGAAACGGGATGCGATGTAATCATTTCGGCCAATCTGTCTAATGCTTCCGTAAACCAGTTCGGTAACAAGTGCCCGATCTCGTTCTTCTAATCCACTTCTACTTAATCTTCTAGGAAGGAGTAGATTCGAATACTCACCGTTTCTAATAACTTCTCGAAAGACTTCATAAGCTAATTGTCTGGGTGCATCGGGTTTTGCTCTCTTGAAACTACGAGAAGCGTTTTTACTCAAAGAGTTCCCCAGTATTCGGTTTATACCCGTTTAACCAATCCTTTATGGTCATCTCGTTTTTTCCGGCAGGTTTCAACAATAAAATTTGAATAGCCTGGGTGGATGTTCCGGTAGCGCCAAACTGGTTGATCTCGCCTGGTCTTAAAATGTATTCACTTGGTTTGGCTTCGATAATTTTCAAGATTTGGCCTCTAAATTGAGTGTAGGTTCCTGGATTTGGATTAAATGCCTTTATTTTCCTGAGTAGCATTTCGGAGGATTGAGTCCAATCTAACTTACCTTCAATCTTGGTTATCTTACTTGCGATACTTGCTTCACCTACTTGCTTGATCGGGAGCTCGCCGTTTTCGATCTTTGTTAAAGACTGAACTATCGCATCACCTCCCATTTCAGATAGCGCTTGGAACAGCGATGTGGCATCGCAATTTTCTGGGATTTCAAAAGATAATTGACTCCAGATAGGGCCTGTATCCATACCCGAATCCATTTGAAAGACAGTTACACCAGTTACTTTGTCTCCGTTTTGCAGGGCTCTTTGAACTGGAGCAGCGCCACGCCATTTAGGCAACAAGGAAAAATGTAGGTTGATTCCACCGAATTTTGGAATACTCAGAGTTTCTTCCTTCAGAATCCAACCAAAGGCGATAGTGATTAATAGATCTTGATTTCGAAGCAATTCTTGTAAATCTGATTCATCTTCGACCTTATGTACGGTCTGGTATCTACTCGCTATCTCCGTCGGGATCAATCTATTTCCTCGACCTGAAGTTCTATCTGTTAAGGTGACTAAAGTTACTTGATGTCCCTCTGATATAAGCCTTTCAATAGACGGGATGGCAACATTTGAAGTTGAGGCAATAAGAATTTTCATAGACACTAAATTTTAATAAAGACCGCGAGCGTCATGTGGTGACACCTTGATCTTAGGAGATCCTGACAGATTAAACCACTCTGATTCTCGGATCTCCTTCATGGCGGCTTTTCGCTCAAGGTCAGGCAATCGATCGATGAAGACAATTCCATCTAAATGATCAGTTTCATGTTGAAGTGCGCGTGCGAGAAATTCAGAGCCTTCGACAGTAATTGGATCACCGTACATGTTGAAACCTTTAGCAACAGCACGCATCGCTCTCGGGGTGTTATATCTCAACTCTGGAAAAGAGAGGCAACCTTCTTCACCATCTTGCAATTCATCTGATAGATCTAAAGTGGGATTGACCAGATGGCCAAGTTGTTCATCAACATCCCAAACAAAGACTCTAAGGGAGACGCCGATCTGAGGCGCTGCAAGACCTGCGCCGGGTGCCTCTTGCATTGTTTCGGTCAGGTCTTTTACCAATTTCCGTAGTTCTTTATCAAATGTAACTACAGGTTGCGCGGGAGTTGTTAAAACGGGATCGCCAAAGAGCCTGATTGGTTGAATGGACACGCGACTATTCTAACCGAGTAGATATGGGTCCACTCTCATATTCAATACGCGCTTACCCGACATCGAGCGCCTTCTCTGAAGCTCTCGAAGGAATTCCAAAGTTTGTATAGCCACCTTGCTCGCGAAAAATATCGAAATAGTTCCATCTTGCAAATTGAATATCTTCACCTTGCTATCTATTCGACCTTCACGGATAGCGTGTAATAAGCCACTATAAAGACGCGTAGATTCCTCTGTTGGACACTTAATAAGAACATGCCGAGCGAATGGTGGTAAGCCAGTCACTTTTAACTCATCTAATTCACGACTAATTAATGCGAAAGGATTCCATTTGTAAAGAGCATTAACAGCTGGATTCTCTGGACGGTCTACTATTAGAGCTCTTCCCCCGCTTAACGAGGTGTACTTAAAGAGATACGAGAGCGCTCTTTCTGATGAACGTAAATCAGATGCAAGATTCAATCCATCCAGAAACATCACGGCCGAATATCGTTGTATAGGTGCAGTGCCGATAGTCGCCAGGACAATATTTCGTTTACCTCCAATTGGTTCTAAGAACTTATCTGCGGTAGCGATGTGGATAGCCGTATTAGGAAAGGACTTTCCAAATTCTTCCGCTATTCTCTCAATTCCCTTACCAAGCAAATAGATCTTTTTCTCACCACAAAATTGGCATCTCCAATCGCTGAACCGAGTGCGACAGATAGTGCAATGGGGAGAATCAGATCGACTCTGCTTGGTTAATCGGCCTCCACAGGAGCATTTAGCGATATTTCGACAGTTGGAACAACTGATTGCCAGACCATAACCCTTCGTAGGAGCTAGAACCAGAACTGTTCCTAATTGTAAATAATTCTTAAATTCTGTAATTAATGAGGAAGGAATCAACTCACCTTGAATCGAAGGTCGCGCCTTTAATATCACCTTACTCGATACGCGCTTTAGATTTACATATCCTTTCTCAATAAGCGCTGTCATTTCTAGTGATGGCGTGAATCCAAGGAAGTAGACATTCTCCTGTAGCAAATCGTTTCTAAGTAGCGCCACATCTCTGGAATTGAATCCTGGGCTCTTTATCTCAAAATGATGCTCAGATTCCTCGCGAAGGATGACCAAATTCTTGTAAAGATTCGGTTTTAACGAAGACCCACGCATTCCTACTTCAAATCTCTCTCCCTGAAGCAAATCAAAGATGCGTTTCTCGGGGACGATGACTAATGTAGAGCCATTTCTGATTAAGTTATTACAGAAAGCACGAACCTGTTCGATTTCATCACTTTCAGCGCTAAGCTGGTGATAAATACGTTTACCCGCTTTTGAATAAACCGGAGTATCGATCTGATCGATGTCTCTAAACTTCTGGACGAACCGCAAAACGTCAAAAATAGGTACGGCCCATCTATCGCTCACAGACCTGTAAAAACGTAGGAACTTTTCATCGATTTTTGGACCAATTGCTGGCCTATTAATGAAAGAGAGTTTTGATCCACCCCTAAATGCTTCGCGGCTAATAACTAAACCAATTCGGTTGCTACCTTTAAAGGGAACAGATACCCAATCCCCAGGGTTTACTTCGAATTTTTCTGGCAATAGATAATCAAAAGGTTGCTCTAAGTGATAAACGCCGGTATCAACAAGGATTGATAATTTTGGATCGACCGGAGAAATTGTTGGTGCGCCAACTTTTTCTCGTTTTAATTTAAGCGGCGCAACCATGTTGCAATTAGTTATTTGACGGCGTTACTTAACGCATCAGCGCGATTGGTCTTCTCCCAAGTAAATTCTGGTAACTCTCTACCAAAATGGCCATACGCACTTGTTTTGGAGTAAATCGGTCTGAGAAGTTCTAGATCTCGGATTATTGCTGCTGGGCGAAGGTCAAAGACCGCCAAAACTGCATCCTGAATCTTCGAAACTGGCAATTTTTCAGTACCAAATGTTTCCACAAATAAACCTACTGGTTGAGCTTTACCAATGGCATAAGCGACCTGGACTTCGCAGCGAGTTGCCAATCCTGCTGCGACAACATTCTTAGCTACCCAACGCATTGCATATGCTGCGGATCGATCAACCTTTGAAGGATCTTTACCGCTAAACGCTCCGCCGCCATGGCGTGCCATTCCGCCATAGGTATCTACGATGATCTTTCGCCCGGTGAGTCCCGCATCGCCCATTGGTCCGCCAACTACGAATCTTCCAGTTGGATTTATCAAAGTTCGCAAATTATTTTTTGGAAGATCGATTTTCGCAAGCACTGGAGTGATAACTTGTTCGATAATTTCGGGAGTCATCTTCTTGGCAACATCTATATCTGCGTGGTGTTGGCTTGAAATAACAATAGTATCGAGAGATACCGCCTTATCACCATCGTATTCGATTGTTACCTGAGTTTTTCCATCAGGACGTAGATAACCAAGAGCTCCACTTTTACGTACTTTGGAAAGCTGCAACGCTAATTCGTGTGCTAACCAGATAGGAAGCGGCATTAACTCCTTGGTGTCATCACAAGCATAGCCAAACATCAAACCTTGATCGCCTGCACCTTGTAGATCTAATGGATCATTGGATGCTTGCACGCGCTCTTCATATGCATCATCTACACCTTGAGCGATATCTGGTGATTGTTGTCCAATTGAAATAGAAACTCCGCAAGAGTTTCCGTCGAAACCTTTATCAGACGAGTCATAACCGATCCCTAAGACTGTGTCTCTTACAATATTGTTTACATCAGCATAACCATTGGTGGTTACTTCACCAGCAACGTGAACTTGTCCTGTAGTGATGAGGGTTTCTACGGCAACTCGGCTCTTTGGATCCTGAGATAAGAGGGAATCCAATATTGCATCAGAGATTTGATCTGCAATTTTATCGGGATGACCTTCAGTTACAGATTCGCTAGTAAACAGGCGTTTAGACATTGGGAGATTGTAGCCTCTTAGACACGACATCTAGTAGTAATCCGGCAAGAGCCACTTTGCTCATATTGGATACCTCTATGGTGTCATCTTTATCGATCAATACCCCTGAGGTGCTATCTGAACCAAATATGGCGCCGCTTCTGATGTCATTTGCATAGATCATGTCTAAATTCTTTTCA
>CAZYJU010000076.1:0-4816 GCA_964647945.1 uncultured Actinomycetes bacterium
GTACCCGGTACCCAAGTTGGACTGGAGTTTTAAAGATGAGCAATACGGGATTTGTCCCGACCATGGGTGCGTTGCATGCTGGCCATGCTGCGCTCATTAAAGCTGCGCGTAGTCGCAGTGAAAAAGTAATTGTTAGCGTATTCGTCAACCCCCTTCAATTTAACGACCCAGATGATTTAAAGAAATATCCACGCACACCAGATGCAGATCGTGAAATTGCAATCGCAGCAGGTGCCAGTGAAGTTTGGTTTCCTACATATGAAGAGATCTATCCAAATAATCCAACGCTAATAGAGGCAGGTCCAGTTGGTAGCTTATTTGAAGGCGCATCAAGACCTGGTCACTTCACCGGAATGCTTACCGTTGTAAAGCGGCTATTTGATTTGGTGAAACCAGATTTTGCAGTATTTGGTGAGAAAGATTTTCAACAACTCTTCTTGATCAAAGAGATGGTCTCCAAATTTGATTTACCAATCGACATCGTGGCTCATCCAATCGTCCGTGAGGCAGATGGTTTGGCAATGTCCTCTAGAAATGTGCGTCTATCTGCGGAAGATCGCCAAAGAGCTTTGATTATTTACAAAGCACTCATGGCTGGTCGTGACCAGATGCAGCAAGTTTTAGATAGCGAGCCAGCGTGGAAGACAGATTATGCGACAGTAATTAACCCAGAGAATTTCAAAGAAGAGTTAGCACCAAAACAGCGAGCGATTATTGCGGGCTGGATTGGTGGAGTTCGTTTAATAGACAACATGGAGCTGAGGTAAATCATGCTACTTACAATCGATGTCGGAAATACCAACACAGTATTGGGAACATTTCTCGGCGAAGACTTAGTACATTCGTGGCGCGTCAAAACTGATCCACGGAGCACGGCAGATGAATTATGGCTGCAGATGCGCGCTTTGGTTGAAGGAATTGATATCTCCGGTTTATCAATCTGTTCAACAGTTCCAGCGACGCTTCGTGAGATTCGTACGATGATCTCTACTTACTTTTCAGATACTCCTACCACCATTGTTGAACCAGGAATTAAAACCGGTGTGCCACTTTTGGTTGATAATCCAAAAGAGATTGGAGCAGATCGAATCGTAAATACTTTGGCAGCGCATACCTTGTTTGGCGGACCAGCAATTGTGGTTGATTTTGGTACCTCTACCAATTTAGACGTGGTCTCGCCAAAAGGAGAGTTCCTAGGTGGCGCACTTGCACCTGGTATTGAAATCTCAGTCGATGCGCTTGCACAACGCGCTGCACAACTTAGAAAAGTTGAATTGATTCAGCCACGTTCGGTGATTGGAAAGAACACGGTAGAGGCGCTGCAATCCGGAACCATCTATGGCTTTGCTGGCCAAGTGGATGGTTTGGTAACTCGAATATCAGAGGAGTTAGAAGCGCAATACAAAGAGCAACCAACCGTTATCGCAACTGGTGGATTGGCCCCACTGATTTTTGGTGTTGCAGATACTTTGGACGAACATGAGCCCGATTTAACTCTGATTGGCCTTCGCTTAATTCACGAGAGAAATCAGTAATTGGATAGACTTTCGCACAATATGAGCGAACATGTAGACCAAACCGATTCTGATCTGCCCGAACAGCTGCGGATTCGTCGCGAGAAGCGCGATCGAATTATCGAATCCGGTAAAGAGGCCTACCCAGTTTCGGTGCCACGGACAAAAACCTTGGCTGAGATTCGAAGCAAATATGAAGGTCTAGCAATTGATGTTGCCACCGGAGATATCGAATCTGTAACCGGAAGAATCATCTTTAAGCGAGATACTGGAAAGCTTTGCTTTGCCAATTTACGCGAAGGTGATGGCACTGAACTTCAAGTGATGTTATCTCTCGATAAAGTCGGTCAAGATCAATTAGATGCTTGGAAAGCAGATATCGATTTAGGAGATATCGTTTCTTTGACTGGTGAAGTAATAACTTCAAAGCGCGGCGAGCTATCGATTTTGGCAAATACCTTTATGTTGGCATCAAAATCGCTTCGACCATTGCCTGTCGAACATAAACCATTAAATGAAGAGACCAGAGTTCGCCAACGCTATGTAGATTTGATTGTAAGACCACAAGCTCGTGAAATGGCCCGTATTAGACCAAAGGTCATGAATTCACTTCGCAATACCTTTGCCAGCCATGATTTTCTAGAGGTAGAAACCCCGATGTTGCAGGTAATGCATGGTGGCGCAGCAGCACGTCCATTTAAGACGCACTCCAATGCTTACGACATCCCACTCTTCTTACGTATTGCACCAGAGCTTTTCTTGAAGCGTTGTGTAGTTGGCGGAATCGAACGGGTATTTGAAATCAATCGTAATTTCCGCAATGAGGGAGCCGATTCAAGTCACTCGCCAGAGTTTGCAATGATTGAGTCTTATCAAGCCTACGGAGATTGGCGCACGATTGCGGATTTAACTAAGCAGTTAGTTCAAAATGCTGCGATGGATGTATTTGGTACCCATGTAGTTACCCATCATGATGGTCGCCAATTTGATCTTGGTGGCGACTGGGCTGAAGTCTCTCTCTACGAAGTTATTTCAAATGGAGTTGGCCAAGAGGTAACGGCACTTACTCCATACGCAGAGCTAAAGAAGATCGCAGATAAATTAGGGATGAAAGTCGATCCTAAATGGATTACGGGCAAGTTGGCTGAAGAGATCTTTGAACATGTCGGCAAAGAGAACCTAATAAAGCCAACCTTTGTGATGGGTTTCCCAGTTGATACCTCGCCGCTAGTTCGCCAACATCGCGAAATCCCAGGCACAGTAGAGAAGTGGGATCTTTATGTCGATGGATTTGAGTTAGCGACCGGATATTCAGAGTTAGTTGATCCAGTTATTCAACGCGAACGTTTAGTAGAGCAATCAAGGCTTGCTGCAAAGGGCGACGAAGAGGCGATGCCACTTGATGAAGATTTCTTACGAGCGATGGAATTTGGAATGCCACCTATGGGCGGTATGGGAATGGGTGCTGATCGATTATTGATGGCACTCACCGGACTTGGAATTCGCGAAACTATTCTCTTTCCATTGGTTAAGCCAGAGCACGATTAAGGTAATTACGGTTATTTAAATGTCTATCGAGGTACGCGCTGCTAAAACTTCGGATGTAAAAGGAATCCGACAGTTAATAGATTTATATGCACCGCAACGCAGAATTCTCTCCAAGGAGACAGTTACGCTCTATGAATCTGTTCAAGAATTTGTAGTAGCCGTAGATGGTGATGTAGTAGTTGGTTGCGGCGCGTTACACGTGCTCTGGGAAGATGTGGCAGAAGTTCGTACCGTCGCAGTTTCCGAAGAGCTACGTGGCAAAGGTGTAGGACATCAGATTCTTGAAAAATTAATTGAACGCGCAAAAGCTCTCGGAGTGCGAAAGATTTTCTGTCTAACATTTGAGACAGAATTCTTTGGTCGACATGGATTTACAGAAATCCAAGGTGCGCCAGTTGAGCCTGAGGTCTATCAACAACTTCTACGCTCTTATGACGAAGGTATTGCAGAGTTGCTCGATCTTGAGTCCTCCAAGCCCAATACCTTGGGCAATACCCGGATGGTCAAGGTACTTTAGAGAGCTTTACCCGAAATTTAGGGGTAAAAGCGGGGAATTAGCCCAATATATAGGGGCATAAAAATCCCCCCGAATTGGTTAGGCTATTTGCAACCAAGGAGGTTCCATCAGATGTTTGAGCGTTTTACAGATCGAGCTCGTCGCGTAGTAGTACTGGCACAAGAAGAGGCTCGCCTGCTCAATCACAATTACATTGGTACTGAGCACATTCTGCTTGGACTAATTCATGAAGGTGAAGGCGTTGCAGCGAAAGCGCTCGAATCTCTCGGAATCTCACTTGATGCAGTTCGTGGACAGGTCGAAGAGATTATCGGCCAAGGACAACAAGCTCCATCCGGACATATTCCATTTACTCCACGTGCAAAGAAAGTTCTCGAGCTTTCACTTCGTGAAGCGTTACAACTTGGCCACAATTACATTGGTACCGAACATATTCTCCTTGGATTAATCCGCGAAGGTGAAGGCGTTGCTGCACAAGTATTGGTAAAGCTTGGTGCAGATTTAAATCGTGTACGTCAACAAGTTATTCAATTGCTATCTGGTTACCAAGGTAAAGAGCCAGCAACTCAAGGTGGTCCAGCAGAGGGCACGCCTGCATCATCAACAATCCTTGATCAATTTGGTCGTAACTTAACTCAAGCAGCTCGCGAAGGTAAGTTAGATCCAGTTATTGGTCGCGACACTGAGATCGAGCGCGTTATGCAAGTGCTCTCTCGTCGCACCAAGAACAATCCAGTCTTAATTGGAGAACCAGGTGTAGGTAAGACCGCAGTCGTTGAAGGACTTGCTCAAGCAATTGTCCGAAACGATGTTCCTGAGACTCTAAAAGATAAGCAGCTTTATTCATTGGACCTTGGCGCACTTGTTGCGGGTTCACGTTATCGCGGTGATTTCGAAGAGCGTTTGAAGAAAGTGCTAAAAGAGATCAAAACTCGCGGAGATATCATCATCTTTATCGATGAGATTCATACGCTTGTCGGCGCTGGCGCAGCAGAAGGCGCGATTGATGCCGCTTCAATTTTGAAGCCGATGTTGGCTCGCGGTGAGCTCCAAACAATTGGTGCAACCACTCTTGATGAGTATCGCAAGCACCTTGAGAAAGATGCAGCGCTAGAGCGTCGATTCCAACCAATCCAAGTCAAAGAGCCTTCGATCGCACATACCATCGAGATTCTTAAGGGGCTTCGCGATCGCTACGAGACACATCACCGAGTTTCAATTACAGATGGTGCGCTTT
>CAZYJU010000077.1:0-4811 GCA_964647945.1 uncultured Actinomycetes bacterium
CAGCCGGCTGTTAACCGGCAGGTTCTTGGTTCGAGTCCAAGTCAGGGAGCTTTTCCTACTACGCTACATCTCATGGCTTATCGAGCTAAATCCGTAATCGCCTCTTGGCAATCGCAGAGTATTTCAACGCGCATCTTGCGCGCTTGGCTTGGAATCACTTGGATTTATGGCGGATGGGATAAAGCATCAGATCCCAGCTTCTTAACCCCTGGCACCGTAAATTACATCGGAAATCAGATCAATGGTTTCATCGAAATTTCACCAATTGGACCACTGTTAAAAGGTTCATTGGAGTATGCAACTTTTGCCGGTTGGTTCATTTTGATTCTGGAATTTGCGACCGGCTTATGCACTTTACTTTTTATTCTTCCAAGATTTGCAGCATTTGTTGGATTTGCAACCTCTGTTGGGTTATGGCTAACAGTGACTTTCCATGTAAGGCCTTACTTCATCGCAAGCGATACCGCATACGCAGTTATGTGGCTTGCATACTTCTTTGTGCTTTATTCAAGCAACAAACGAATCGATATCAATATGGATCGTAGAGGCGCGATTCGAATTGGAAGCGTACTTGCAATGACAGCAGGTCTCATTGGCCTTGGAAAATTCTTTCCACGCGAAAGCGCTCAGGCAGGCGGCGGTAAGCGAATCGTGAAGCTAGAAGTCTTGCCGATTGGGGCGCAATACCCATTTACTCGCGCAAACGGTGAGGCAGCCGTGCTCTTTCGTACTCGTGCGGGGGTATTTGCTTACTCGGCTATCTGCACCCATCAAGGTTGCGAAGTTAAATTCTCCAAGAAGAGCCAGCATCTGGAATGTCCTTGCCATCTGGCCGCCTTCGACCCCTTCCAAGATGCAAAAGTAGTTGTCGGCCCTTCCAACGCCTCGACTAAATCCATCCGCCCGCTTCCTAAGGTCGATGTAAAGATCGATGGCGCATATGTCGTCGAGGTGTGATTTTGGTCGGTCTAACTGATTTTTACCCTATTTTTTATCCGGTTCTGAGGAATTTTTTAGGATTTAGAGGCATTCTCTGTACATGAGATTCTTCAAAAATACAGCGGTTAAAGTCGGAATTGGCTTTGCAGCAGGCGCGGTACTTGTTGGTGGGATTTCGGATGCCTCAACCTCACCTACCTTGGGTGCAAAGGCCTGTGTCAGCACCAAGACCGGTGCAATGTTTATAGCAAAGAGCGCCACCTGCCCATCAGGCCAGAACTTAATTTCAATTAGCGGAGATTCAATCGACGTCCGAGCGATTGCCGCGCTCGCTACCCCTAGCGTGGTTTCAATTGCGGTGCGCTCTGCAAGTGGCGGCGGTACTGGATCTGGTTGGGTCTACAAATCAAATATCTTGAATTCATTTATTGTCACCAACGAACACGTCGTGGATTCATTTGCCTCAAGCGGTGGAACTCTGACGATTGAGCTTAACAATGGCGACCAATTCCCGGCCACCATTGTTGGTTTAGATCAAAATTACGACTTAGCAGTTTTGCGAGTTAATAAAGGAAATCTTCCAGAACTTTCACTTGGAAACTCATCTAAAGTCTTGGTTGGCGATCCAGTCGTCGCGATTGGTTCTCCACTTGGATTATCTTCAACTGTAACAAGTGGAATTGTCTCTGCCTTGAATCGCCCAGTAACTGCTGGTTCCCTTGGATCTGAAAGTTATGTAAATGCTATCCAAACTGATGCAGCGATTAATCCCGGAAATTCCGGTGGTGCGCTGCTAGATGGAAACGGCCGAATTATTGGCGTTAACTCTGCAATTGCAACTCTCTCTAGCGGAACTAGTGGATCTATCGGATTAGGTTTCTCAATTCCTATTAATGAGGCAAAGCGCATCATCGATGAATTAATAGCGAACGGTAAGTCAACTCGTCCAGTGCTCGGAGTTTTCTTTGATAATACTTACAATGGATTGGGTGCAAAGATTGGTCGCTTAAGTAGCGGGGAGGGAGCAGAGAAAGCTGGAATCCCAGTTGGCTCAATCATCAAATCAATTGATGGCACCCGCATCTCTGATCAAGTGGCAGCAATTGTGAAGATACGATCATATGCTCCGGGATCAAAAGTTTCAGTAACTGTCGAATTACCATCTGGCGGTAACAAGACTTTTACAGTCACTTTAGGAAGTGCTCCAAGCAGTTAATTGAGTAGCGGAATTCTCGACAAGAGCGCCATGAGTATCATTGACCCATGGCGCTCTTTCGTTTGCAGGTAACTCTTCCTGATCGTCCAGGCTCACTCGGTGCGGTCGCTTCAGCGATTGGTTTTGCAGGGGGAGATATCCGTGGCTTGGTAGTCGTAAAAAGTGAAGCTGGTAAAGGTTATGACGACATCACCGTTGCAATTCCAGGAAGCGATCCAACAGATTTGGTGCAAGTCTTAAATGCAATTGGCGGGGTAGAAGTAATCTCCGTGATTCCAGTTAATTAATTAACTAAATTTAGATATTAAATTCGAGAATCTCAGCGCCTTCGCTAGGCAAACTTTCAAAGAAGCGTGGCGCTTTAAATCCATTTATAGCAAAAGACTTCGTAATTGCATCTTTGCCTTGTGAGATCTGATCTTGCCTAAAGAGAGCGATCGCGCTGCCGCCAAATCCACCACCTACCATGCGTGCACCAAGGGCTCCTTGTTTCAAGGCGGTATCAACTGCTACATCTAGCTCTGGACAGGATACGTTGTAATCATCTCTAAGCGAGAGATGGGACTTTGTAATTAACTCTCCAACCAATTTGAAATCTTTAGCTTCAAGCGCTTTAACACATTCAAGAACTCTGGAGATTTCAGTTACTGCATGTCGCGCTCTTCGATATTCAGTTTCAGTTAATTTTGATTTGTTCGCTTCGAGCTCTTCTATAGTTAGTTCTCGCATGCTCTTACCTAATTTGCTGGCAGCGGATTCGCAATTTGCCCGGCGCTCTGCATAACCACCGTCAACTAAAGAATGGTGTGCTTGGGTATCAACAATTAGTAATTCCAGGGCGCTAGCAGCCAGATCGATTGGAACCAATCTAGATGAGAGATCGCGACAATCGAGTAATAACGCATTTCCAGTCTTACCCATCAATGAGATCGATTGATCCATGATTCCGCAAGGAACTCCAACGTAATCGTTCTCAGCCTTTTGGGTAAGTTTCGCCAAATCTTTCATCGAGTGATTTAAATTGAAGAGATGATTTAGGGCGACCGCCATGCTGCATTCAAGCGCAGCAGATGATGAGAGCCCGGCACCTAGTGGAACTTTGCCGTCAATGAAGATATCTAAGCCAGACTTAATGCCAAGCGCCCATATAACGCCGAGTGGATAGCGCTCCCATTTGCCTTCACTGCCTGGCTTCAAGTCACTTAATTCAATTTCAAAGATAGAGGATTGTCGTTGCGCTGAAGCCAGTCGAATCTTCTGATCGGTACGTTTCTTCATTGCAACTGTGGTTCTACTTGAGATTGCAAAGGGAAGTACAAATCCATCTGAGTAATCCACATGTTCGCCGATTAGATTTATTCGACCAGGTGCAGCGGCAATCACATCTGGTTTAGATCCAAAAACTGCACCAAAAGTCATTGCATTGAATTCCAGGTATCTAGAACCATCTGCTTTAGCTCTCGTTTTGGTTCCCAATTTAAGTACGAACGAGCTTTGGAGATATCTGCAATTAGAACGGCAGGATCTCCAGCACGACGCTCACTCTCGATCGAAGGTATCTGATGTCCAACTGCAGCTTCGGCAGCTGCGATTACTTCTCTTACCGAGTAACCAGTCCCAGAGCCAAGATTTATGATTTCGTGACTTTGCTTTGGAAGATTATTAAGTGCAGCAATATGCGCTTCAATCAAATCAACAACATGCACATAATCTCGGATACAGGTGCCATCTGAAGTTGGCCAATCAGTTCCGAAGATTTTTATTGGGTTCTGCGCATTTGACTTTAGGATGTTTGGAATCAAATGGGTTTCAGGGTTATGCCTTTCGGCCAACCAACCAATCTTGCTCTTTAACGCACCCGCTACATTGAAGTAACGAAGCGAGATTGCAGAGAAACCAGATTGGCCAATTAGTTGGTCGATCTCAAGCTTGGTCTGTCCATATGGATTCTTAGGTTCTGGGAGATCCTTCTCTGAGATGGGAATTCGTTTTGGTTCGCCATAAGTTGCAGCGGTAGAGGAGAAGACAATCTTTGAGATGCCATGTGCTTTCATCTTTGCAAGTAGGGCAGTAGATCCACCAACATTTACTTCACGATAGAGCTCCGGTTTTTCAACGGATTCACCAACTAAAGATTTGGCGGCAAAGTGCATAACTGCATCACACCCAATGATTGCATCTTCCAAAGCTTGGTCAGAGAGCAGGGAGCCTTTAACTAGTTTTACTTCACTTGGCAGCGAATCTGCATGACCTGTGCTCAAATCATCGAGGACATTTACTTCATGGCCTGCTTCAAGCAACATTGCAACGGCGGTGCTACCTATATAGCCAGCGCCTCCAGTTACCAAGACTTTCAAAGTTTTACCTCACGTAATTGCTTGGCAGAATCTTCAGGTTTCACATCCATTATGAATGCACCCATCGCCGATTCAGATCCAGCCAGATATTTGAGTTTTCCTGGTGCGCGGCGCACGCTTGTGATCTGCCAATGCAAACGTAATAGATCTCGTCCTTCGCGAACTGGCGCTTGATGCCAAGCTGCGATGTAGGCCATCGGAATTCCAAAGACTCCATCAAGTCGCTTAGTAACTTCAAGTGCAATCTCTGGGAAGGTTTCACATTGCGCTTGGTTTAACTCTGCAAGATCTGCAACTGG
>CAZYJU010000078.1:0-4777 GCA_964647945.1 uncultured Actinomycetes bacterium
ACCAAGATCGGAGCTTTGATTCTGGAAACTTCCGAGATGAATGCTTGATTTGTGGATCTTCTTAGGAATGGATCGTGCATTACTGCATTCTCTGGCCAGATCACTAAATCAACAGATCCACTGGGTACCTTCTTCGTGGCGATGAAGTGTTTGCTTATCGCAGCTTCTGCATTTTCAAAGGTGTTATCTAGCTTCTCAACCTGACCGCCTTGGATCAAAGCAACCTTTATCGAACCTCCATCTTTTACCGAGACTGGAATCAAAGCGATGGGAAGTGCAATTAACGCTATTGCAATCGCTCCCTTCCATTGATAATCAAAGAGCACCGCTACTGCTAAGACTGCTATGAATGCAACCCCAGAGATTCCGATTCGTGGATAAAGAAAATTAAATGGTGATTCGGTTAAGGCATATCCCAGCCTCGACCAACCAAAACCACCGAAGGGGAAGCTTCTTAAGATAAATTCAAAGAGGATCCAAGCTGCTGCAAAGGAGACGGGATGCTTGGAGAAACTCAAGGCCATCAAGAATGTGGCCTGCATAATCACCAAAGCTAACCACGCGTACCAGCCAACGTAGGTGCCAATCCAATAAAGTGAAATTATTTGAAAGGCAAAACCAAAAGCGAAATTAATCCCAAGCCGGCGCTTGAGATCATCCTTATATTTTCGAATATTTAGGTAATAAAGAAAGGTAATACCGATAAAAAGTGCGGGCCAGAATGCAATTGGATAAAAGGCAGCGCTGGCGATTAGACCGCCAAGCGCTGCCCAAAGGTATGCCACTGACCAAGAGTGCCTGACTTTGGTCGGATTTACATACCGCTAGCCAGTTTAAAGTTTTGGATAGATAATCACGTCAACTCTGCGATCTTCAGAATCGGGCTTGGATTTTGCGGTCATGTCTCCCATGTATTCAATGTTGATTATCACGTCCGTAATACCCATTCCAGCAAGATGTTGACGAAGATACTTCTCTGCAGCTAATACTCGTTTATACGATAATTTGAGATTTGACTCAGAGCTACCACTTGAGTCAGCGCGACCTACCATGTACACAGATTTTAACCCGGTATGTTCGATCTCATCTGCCATAGCACTTAAGAGCTGACGGTCTGCTGCGTCTAATGTGGTTGAACCATTTCCAAAATTTATGTGACCAATATTCATTGGCCCCTGCAATAAGACCGGTACCGGTTCATATTTATTTGACTCCGGCCAATACGCAATATACATCTCTAAATATTTGATTTCACCACCAACATAAGTACTTCCATTTTGTTGCTCAAGTAAAAACTCTTCACCATTTTCATTCATAATTTTTACACCAGTGGAATCAACGTCTGGATTGAGCCTCAACTTGTTTTGCACTTGGTAGAACTGCCCTCCGCCTAATTCCAAGGTAGGAACCTTGGAAATCGAAGCTGAAATCCCGTAGACCGGAAGATCTGCGCCTCCATTGATATCTTGTGCATTAGCAACATAAGCTCCACTAAATACCAATGTACCGGTTCCGAGTCCCGCGATAGTTTTCTTTAGATTTTTCACTTTATGCCTTCTTTCATTTTTTAATTTTGATTTGAAAACCCTTTATCAAATGAAAGAATTACAGACACTCTTCTCTTATTCCTTGCAGAGTTATCGATGGGAAATCACTGACTAAAATTGATGAAAAATGAATCAAAATGTGAAGACAAATGCATGCTTTCGAAATGTTCTCATTTCGGACATTTTCCTATCCATATGGAAGAAAAGTCCGTTTATTTGCACAAATGTGCTATCTATTCACGCTCAAGCGGTTGATAATTAAGTCATCTGCCGTAAACGGAAATCCCGTATTTTAGGCGGAACTCTCGGAGAGATATAAATGCTACAGCTAACAACCGGTCAATGGAGTTCGTTATACAACATGTTCTCCTTTGGCTTGATCTCAATGATGGCATGTACTGTGTATACGTTGGTTGCGCAAAACCGTGTACTACCGAAATACAGGCCAGCACTAGTGATGTCGTCAATGGTTACATTCATTGCGGCGTATCACTACTTCCGCATCTTCAATTCATTTGAAGATTCTTCAAAAGACAATGCAGTAACAATCGGAACATCGCAAGAAGCCTTTAATGAGGCTTACCGCTATGTAGATTGGATTTTGACCGTACCTCTATTGCTCGTTGAAGTTATTGCGGTGCTAGCTCTTGCAAAAGAGGCATCCAAGTCACTTATGACCCGCTTGGTAATTGCATCTTCTGCAATGATCATCCTTGGTTATCCAGGTGAAATTTCAACCGACAACGGAACCAAGATGTTGTACTTCGTACTATCGATGATTCCTTTCGTCTACATCTTGTATGTGCTCTTCGTCGAGCTCAGCAAGTCACTCGATAGACAACCAGAAGGTGTAGCAAAGGCAGTAGGCCAGCTACGTACCCTGTTGATGGTTACTTGGTTGGTATACCCAATCTCGTACTTGATTCCAGTCTTCATCACAAACCCAACCGCATCAGAAGCGGCATCACTGTTCACATATCGCCAAGTTGGCTATACCGTGGCAGACGTGCTCGCTAAGTGCTTGTTCGGTCTCGTGGTCTTCAGAATTGCACGACTCAAGTCTGCAGCTGAAGGAATGGCTGATTCCCACTAATTAAGAAATGGGGCTTCGGATAAAACCGAAGCCCCACTTTCTTATAAAGACTCATTTAGGAATCTCTTAGATACCATGGTAAATTTTCAATACATTCCTTACACACTAATAGCGGTTGGACTTATTAACGCGGTCTACCGAAATGGCGATCCAAACTCTGTAACTATCAGCTACCTACTTATCTTGTTTGGTGCAGTTTTATTTGTGGGTAGTAGAAATCAGAGTGTTTCGAGAGTTTTAGCTAAAAAGCCAGTCAGAATCTTAACTTTGCTCGCTGCAGCCTCTCTAATCGCAATAACAATTTTTGCTTGACTAAAGAATCCAATTAACTGAGTATCATTAATTAGGGGCTAAATCAGCTTCGCATACTTGCCAAGCGGGAGCCTGTGAAAAAAATAAATCGTCAAAACCTAGGGTTTGCTGTTGTTTGAAAAACGGTTGTCCGAAATAGCAGAGATGCTCTTAGATTCAAATAAGAACGAATCAGTAACTTTAAGAATCTCTAAAACAGGTTGGGAAATCTTTGATGTCGATGGTATTTCAACAACCATTGCGATTGATGGTGAAATCACCTCTCAGTCAAGTTTTCCTGATGAATATAGACAGTTAGATGAGAAGCAATTTCTATTTGGTAATGGACCAAGTTTTGATGGCTACAACTCTATAGAGCCAGTCATTGCTAGAGATTTAAGCTGCAAACCAGATTCCGATTCCTGGCCCATATTTGCACCTATTGCCACGGATCAAAATGTTAAGGGAGTAATTTCCTATCCGCTCAGGATAGGAAATGCTAAGTTAGGCGTGCTTACGACTTACCAAAAATCGAAAATAAGTATGTCGCAGGATGAGTATCTTGATGGCCTGCTGTTTAGCACGCTTGCTAGCAGTTTCATTGTCGAACAACTTGCTCAGATTAATGACCAAAAAGCTGATCAAATGCTAGGACCTACTTTCACCGAGCAGACACACATTCATTTGGCGGCTGGAAAAATCGCCGAAAAAATGAATGTTTCGATCGTCGAAGCTTTGGTGCGCTTGAGAGCACATGCATTTAAAGAGGACATGACCATTGTTGAGTTATCCAAGTTAATTGTCGAAGGCAAGATAGAGTTAGAGAGTTAGGAGTCGGGGTCATGAAGAGTGAACGTATCTCAATAGAAGCGCTACCAGAATCCAAGAAACTTGCACAAACATTTGTCGATCTCGCACATACAATTAATTTAGGCGCAGATAGATACGAGGCTTTTTCTCTGCTATCTGAAAAGTGCGTAGAAGTGCTCCCAGTTTCAGCAAGTGGAATACTTCTCAAAGATCAGTCTGGTGTACTGCAGGTTATTGCTGCCTCAAATCCATCAGCACATTTACTGGAGTTATTCCAAATACAGAATGCAGAAGGGCCTTGTTACAAATGTAGCCAAGATGGCGCGCTTGTTAGCGATGAGACCTTAGATTTAAATGGACCTTGGCCCAAGTTTTCTGAACTCGCACGCGCTAAGGGTTTTACTGCAACCTATGCCATACCACTTCGATCAAAAGGTCAGTTTTTCGGAGCCCTCAATCTCTTTGCAAAAGAAAAATTAGCAATCGATAAATTAGCGATAGCTCAAACGCTTGCAGACGCTGCTACATTGACAATTCTGCATTTAAATCCGAATACGGATAAAGAGTTCATAGCTAGAAATGTTCAGACTACAATTCAAGAGAGAAATATCATTGAACAAGCAAAGGGGATGATTTCTCAGCGATTTAATTGTGATGTGGACGAAGCGTTTTTGAAGATCAAAGAAGCTAGCCAAATGACCGATTCATTCCTTATAGAAGTAGCAAAAGCAATTGTCGATCGTGATAAGTCACACCCTAGTTATGAGCTTCTTAAAAATGGCAACTGATAATCCGAAAGGGTTTCTAAACGTCCGAAACGCCACAATACTCGGAGCGCTCTTAGGAATTATCGGAACTCGCTTCTTGGAAGACGGCAACTTGTTAGTTACGAGTGTCTTGGTTGCAATCAGTGCCGTCATTTTTCGTGTTGTAACCACGGCTCTGTTGAAAATTTTGGCAGCAGTAAGAGCCTGATCTAGATTTCTTTGGTGGGTTGTGTAGGACTCGAACCTACGACCCAGTGATTAAGAGTCAC
>CAZYJU010000079.1:0-4659 GCA_964647945.1 uncultured Actinomycetes bacterium
GGGCGCGGACATTGACCTATTCTACTTCAACGCCCGATTTATTAAATTCTTGTAACAGGTATTCAATATTTGGTCATTGACCCTTAAGTTTTACCCACCTAGATACATGGGTCCCACAGGTTAAAGAGGCCTAACTTATGTATCCACTTTCGAAAGGTAACTTAATGTCAAAGCGTCGTTTAGCGGTCGTTGCTGCAATCTCTGCAGCTTCAATCGCACTAACTGGTTTTGTCACAACTTCAGCAAAAGCTGCAACTGGCTTTGTTGGTGTGATTCTTCCAGATGCTGCTTCTTCAGCTCGCTGGGAAACAGCAGACCGTCCATTCCTAGCCGCTGCGTTTAAGAAGGCTGGCGTAACTGCCGATATTCAAAACGCTAACGGTGATAAGGCTGCATTTGCGACCATCGCAGATCAGATGCTTACAAAGGGTGCGAAGGTTCTAATCATGGTAAACCTTGATTCAGATTCAGCTAAGGCTGTTCAGGACAAGGCAAAAGCACAAGGCGTTCCAACAATTGACTATGACCGTCTGACCCTAAATGGTTCAGCTTCTTACTACGTATCGTTCGATAACGTCGCAGTTGGTAAGTTGCAAGGTGAAGGAATTGTTAATTGCTTGAAGGCAAAGGGTGTAAAGAAGCCACGCGTCGTATATCTAAATGGTTCACCAACAGATAACAACGCAACTTTGTTCAAGCAGGGCTACTCATCTGTAGTTGGTCCGTACCTAAAGAAGAACGGCGGAACCCTTGTTGATGATCAATCAGTACCTGATTGGGATAACGTAAAGGGTGGAACAATTTTCGAGCAGCAGCTAACAAAGGCTGGCGGAAAGCTTGATGCAGTTGTTTCAGCTAACGAAGGTCTAGGACTTGCAGCAGTTGCGGTTCTAAAGAAGAACAAGCTAAATGGCAAGGTATGCGTATCTGGCCAGGATGCAACTGTTGATGGTCTTCGCGCAGTTCTAACTGGCGACCTATCAAATACCGTTTACAAGGCAATCAAGGCAGAAGCGCAAGGCGCTGCTGATCTTGCAGTTGCATTGATCAATGGAAAGGCTGCTAAGACCAATGGTTCAACCGATAACGGAACCATCAAGGTCCCATCAGTACTTCTAAAGCCAGTCGGAATCACCAAGAAGAATGTCAAGGTGGTTATTGCTGACGGCTTCCAGAAGAAGGCTGATGTTTGCAAGGGCATTGCGAAGCTCTGCTCAGCAAACGGCATCTAATAAATACTAAAAGCCTATGGCTTTGAGTTGAGCCCGGGAGTAATCTCGGGCTCAACTTTTATTTATCCCGCAATAATTGCTTTCAACGGTTGAATAAATTTTTACAATTTGAAGGGAAGTTCGATGAGCCAGCCAATCCTCTCTCTTAGGGGAATCGAGAAATCTTTTGGCCCAGTTCAAGTTTTAAAGGGCGTTGATTTCGATGCATATCCAGGGCAGGTCACTGCGCTAGTTGGAGACAATGGAGCGGGCAAATCAACTTTGATCAAGTGCATCGCAGGTATCTACAGCATTGATAATGGCGATTATTTCTTCGAAGGAAATAAAGTCCAAGTAAATGGACCTCGTGAAGCTACCGAACTTGGCATTGAGATCGTCTATCAAGATCTCGCACTTTGCGACAATTTAGATATCGTGCACAACATGTTCTTGGGACGCGAAACGAAGAAGGGGCTAACTCTTAATGAAGAGTCCATGGAGGCGCTAGCTCGAAAGACTCTAGATGGCTTAAGTGTTCGAACCGTAAAATCAATTCGCCAGACAGTTGCATCTCTCTCCGGCGGTCAACGCCAGACAGTTGCGATTGCGCGCGCAGTGCTTTGGAATAGCAAAGTAGTGATTCTTGACGAGCCAACTGCAGCGCTTGGTGTGGCACAGACCGAACAGGTTTTGAATTTAGTTCGAAGACTAGCCGACAATGGTTTAGCGGTAATTCTGATTTCCCATAATCTAAATGATGTGTTCCAAGTTGCAGACAATATCTCTGCGCTCTACCTTGGAAATATGGCTGCACAAGTTAAGAAGAACGATGTAACACATGCACAAGTGGTGCAATTGATCACCACTGGTAAAGCGGCGGGGGTTGCTTAATATGAATTCACAAGTTGTGGCAAACGTGGAACCAACTCCAGATCCAAATACCGGCACCATAAAAGGCGCAGTTGGAGACTATTGGGCGCGAGTTAAATCTGGTGACATGGGTGCGCTACCTGGCGTACTTGGTTTGATTGCGCTTTGTGGCGTATTCACAGTGATGAGCGATGTCTTTTTAACTCCTGGCAATTTTGCCAATCTATTAACTCAAGCTGCGGCCGTAACTGTTATCGCCATGGGGCTTGTTTTTGTCCTATTACTTGGGGAAATTGATCTATCTGCTGGTTACGCATCCGGTGTGTGCGGAGCGGTATTGGTGATCATGATTACCAATCACGGTTATCCATGGTGGATCGCTTTAATTGCAAGCATCATCGTTGGAGCAATTCTTGGTTTTGTAATTGGTTCATTGGTATCTCGACTTGGTATTCCTTCATTCGTCGTAACTCTCGCGACCTTCCTTGCCTTCCAAGGACTACTACTTCTATTAGCAGGCGAAGGCGGAACAATTCGCATCGAAGATCCGACCATCCTCTCAGTTCAAAATAACAATCTAAATCCAACGCTCTCCTGGGTATTCTTTTTATCGGCCTCAGCTGTTTATGTTTTGGTTGGCCTTGCGCGCATTAATTCAAGACGCAAAGCCGGACTTAAATCAGAGTTGAAGAAGTTATGGGTAATAAAGACCACTGCGCTCTTAATTGCAGGTGCAGTTGCAGTTTGGGCGCTAAATCTAGAACGCTCCAATAATCCTGATTTGGTGAGCCTCAAGGGAACCCCATACGTAGTTCCTGTCATTCTCTTGTTGCTAGTTGGCGGAACTTTCGTACTCAGCCGCACTGCATATGGTCGACATATTTATGCAGTTGGTGGCAATGCAGAAGCTGCGCGACGCGCAGGTATCAACGTAAAGAATATTCGCACCAGCGCATTCGTAATCTGCTCAGCTTTTGCGGCAATTGCTGGAATGCTCTTTGCTTCCCGCCAGAATTCAATCTCGCCAACTACTGGTGGATCATCGACACTTCTTTATGCAGTGGGTGCTGCTGTTATCGGCGGAACTTCCCTATTCGGTGGAAAAGGAAGAATGCGTGATGCGGTACTGGGCGGATTGGTAGTTGCAGTAATTGATAACGGCATGGGTCTTTTGGGATACGCAGCCGGAATCAAATTTATTGTTACTGGCGCCGTGCTCTTGATCTCTGCTGGTGTAGATGCAGTATCAAGACGCGGATCATCAACCAGTTAGCTTCTCAACTGCCTTTAACACCCATTAGGTGTTCCATCGCTAATTGATCAAGTACTTCGTAGTTGTAACCGCGTAATCCAGCTGCTTCCAAATCGAATGAATCTTTAGCTAAATCTCGCCAACTTTCGCCTGGGTTCATGGTCGGCTCTGCAAGTCCCGGAATATTGGAATTCTTCATCGCTTCAATTACGCGTGGATCGCTACGGAATGCCGCAGCGCGCTCTTTAAGGATCAGATACATCCGCATATTTGCAGTCGCAGATTCCCAGACACCATTGTCATTTTCAGTGCGTACAGGCTTGTAATCAAAGTGCTTCATACCTTCATAGTTATAACGCTCGAGTAATTCAACTAAGAAAAATGCGCTCTTTAAATCACCATGTCCAAAGACAAAATCTTGGTCATATTTAGGTCCACGTTGACCATTTAGATCTATATGGAATAACTTCTTCTGCCAGAGCGCTTGTGCAATACCATGAACAAAATTCAAGTTAGCCATCTGTTCATGTCCAACTTCCGGATTTAAGCCCACTAACTCTGGGTGATCCAAAGTATTAATAAATGCCAAAGCATGTCCGATTGTTGGCAAGAAAATATCACCACGTGGTTCGTTTGGCTTTGGTTCCATTGCAAACTTGATGTCATATTTGTTATCAATAACAAACTGGCCAAGCACATTAAATGCTTCGCGATAACGCTCTAGGGCAACGTAAGCATCTTTCGAGCTTTCAGACTCTGCTCCCTCGCGTCCGCCCCAACATACATAAATCTTTGCACCTAGTTCGACAGCTAATTCGATGTTGCGCATCACCTTGCGGATTGCATAACGTCTAATGTCCTTATCGTTTGAAGTGAAAGCGCCATCTTTAAAGACTGGATGCGAGAAGAGATTGGTGGTAGCCATTGGCACTTTCATGCCAGTTTCTGCAAGTGCTTTCTTAAATCTATCTATATGCGCACGACGATTTGCATCATCGGATCCAAATGGAATCAAATCATCATCATGAAAGGTGACACCGTAAGCACCACGCTTTGCTAATTCATTTACCGTTCGAACTGGGTCGAGCGCATCTCTAGTTGGATCCCCAAATGGATCACGCGCCTGCCAACCAACCGTCCATAAGCCAAAAGTGAATTTATCCGCTGGGGTTGGGGTGTATGACATTAGATTTCGCTCCTTGATAAAGCCGATTTTGAATATCGGTAATCTATAACTAACCTTCTCCCGTTCCAATACGAATTACTAATTGATTGGAATTTTCCGCGGGAGTGGTGAAACGGCAGACACGCAGGTCTTAGGAACCT